>DCKN01000005.1:0-4009 GCA_002320385.1 Proteobacteria bacterium UBA1673 | reverse complement strand
TTATTGATTGTTTCAATCATGTGTACTGGTATGCGGATTGTTCTTGCTTGATCAGCAATTGAGCGTGTAATGGCTTGTCGAATCCACCATGTTGCGTAAGTTGAAAATTTAAACCCACGTTTATATTCAAATTTGTCAACTGCTTTCATTAGTCCAATGTTTCCCTCTTGGATGAGATCAAGGAATTGTAGACCGCGATTGGTGTATTTTTTTGCAAGCGATATAACCAATCGTAGATTAGCCTCGATCATTTCTCTTTTTGCTCGATTGGTTTTTGCGTCTGCTATTGCTAGTTTTCTGGTTATGTGTTTGAGTTCAGTCGATGTGATACCACTATTTTTCTCGATTGCTTTGATATATTGCAGTTGCTTAGTGATCGCTGTTTCGTATTGTTCTAGCCCTTCTTTTTGGTTTGGGTATTTTTCTATTAACTCTTCGTACTTTAGGCCATCAACGAGGAAGCGGTTAATTGACGAAGATGCAGTCTTGGGTAATTTGACTTGTTCTCTAAATATTTTTTGTATTTGTTGTGATCTGGCTTTAATCTTTTCTTGCACTTTGAGTATGATTTGCCGATATTCCTGTATCTTCTGATTGCTCAATTTGATTTTTGTGAAGCGATCTGTGATTTCAGCATAACAGGCTTCTTTCTCTTTTGTCTTCGTATGATCTAATTCGGTATAACTCTCGTAGAGAACTTCGATTTGATTTATGTAATCAATGATTTCTTCTTCACTTGGTCCATCATCAACAAATTCTAGACTCTCATTCTCAAGCACGGACTTCTCTTCATCTAAGTCAGATTCGCACTTATCATTGTTATCGTCTGCTTCTTCGATAGGACTGTCATCAAGCGCTGAGTCTGCACTTTCATGAGCCATTATGTTTGCATTGGCTTTACCAGTGTAATCAGTGAACCCAAGTACGATATCAGATAGCTGTGAACCATGTTCAACTGCTTCGTGTGTATCCTGAATTAATCGTTTGATTACGGCATCGTATTGGGATAAAGCGGAGATGCTTGCCATGACGCCCTCTTCGATGCGCTTTGCGATCTCGATCTCGCCTTTTCGAGTTAACAAATCAACACTGCCCATTTCTTTCATGTAAGCTCTAACTGGATCTTGTGTTCCAATTTCTGGAGTGATTTCATCGATGACATCGACATCTGATATGGCTGATTCTTGCAGTAGTAAAACCTCTTCGTCTGGGACTGTTTCAACCACTGAAATGCCGATATCGGTGAGTACTCGCCAAACCCTGTTGAAAGCTTGCTCGTCCACACCGGTAGGTAAGTAGTCGTTGAGCTGTGCATAGGTCACATATTTTTGCTGTTTTCCGAGATTGATCAGTGCTTTAAGCTTTTCGTTAATCATGAGATCGGCTTGCGAAACTTCCGCGGCTTCAGATTTATTCTTAGCAGCTTCAGGTTTGTTCTTCTTTAATTCAGCGTTTGCTTTGTCCGATCGATTAATTGCCATATTATCCCGTGTATAAATTAATCTATGATTATATATTCAATTAGTAACTTATACAAATTTATTTCGTTGTTTTATGTATAGACTATTTTTCTTGATATGGCAGGTTTTTTGATTTAAACCATTAATTGGATGAAAATACCACTGATTGGATGGTCAATCATTGTGCTATTGAGACTGTTGACTGCGGGCAGGACAGCCTAGGTTATCGCTTTAGACATCAGTGTGTGGCGTTCTTGTTGGTATTGCTTTTTTTTCATAATGAGTGCTTGAAGTATACTTTGTTCGTCGCTTGATAGCGATGCAGGCTCATCCATCATGTGATTAAGGTTTTTTTCTATCAGTTCTATTCTCAGTGAGAGATAACTTATCTGAAGATTTACAGGGTGGAAGTCTTCTTGTATGTTCTGTGTGATTTGTACACACATCTCATACAGTGGTTGGCCCTGGATATGTCCTAATAAATAGTCTCCAGTTAACTCAGGAGTTTTCTTGAGCATGTCAATCCACTGATTGATTACATCAAGCCGTTCGTCGTGCATGTTATTATCAAATGCCGTTGTAGGTGGGATGATGGTCTTATCTTTGCGGCAGAGCAGTGCTATTACATGCTCAATTTTTTGATTCATGCTATCAGATGGTCTCGTTTTTTTACCGGGATTTGGCTGATCGTTGGTTATTGGGGTCAGCGACAGTAATCGATTGATTTCATCTTTCAGTACTTTGTGTAGCGCGCTGTTTTTAATTGTCGAGATGTGTTTATCTGCTTCTTGTAAGAATGCAGCTTTACCAGCCACATTATTGGGTGGATACATGACTTTGAGTGTGTCAATGAAAAAGTTTACCCATTGTGTTGCCTTGTCTATCTGTTCTAGCATATTTTGTTTTCCATGTGCTTTGACATAGGAATCAGGGTCGTGGCCGTCTGGTAAGAATAAGAATCGCACATCGATACTTGGATCAATGCCAGGTAGAATGCTGACGAGACTTTTCCATGCTGCAGCTTTACCAGCGCGATCGCCGTCAAAACAAAAAATAATTTTACCAACATACTTTTTTAATAGTTGCCAGTGTTGAATTGTGAAAGCAGTGCCTAGGCATGCGACCACATTTGGGATTGCTTTACTATGGAGGGCTAAACAGTCCATGTAGCCTTCCACGACGATAACCTCATGTTGTTTTAGCTGACGGAACTGGTATAGTCCATACAGAACTTGTCTTTTTTTAAAAATATCGGTTTCTGGAGAGTTGAGATATTTTGGCGGAACATCGTCAAGCGTTCTTCCGCCAAAACCGATGATTTTACCCATGCTGTCCTGTATGGGGAACATCAGTCGTTTGAAAAATTTTGGTTTTGTTTTTCCATTATTTTTCGTTGCTACTCCGCCTGAGAGAAGTATATCCGATTTATGTTGTTTGCAATGGTCAAACCACTGAAGGTACTTTTGGCCACAGTAACCCAAGTGAAATTTTCGGATTGTTTCATGACTTAGGCCTCGCGTATGCAAATACGATAAGATATTTTGATCAAGGTCGCTGCGACAGTGAATGGTCATTTCGCGGAGGTATTCGAATATTTTCTTGTCGATTCTTGGCTGTTCGTCATTTCTTTCAGGTAAGGCTAGTCCCAGTGGCTTGGCTAATAATTCAAGCGCTTCAATGAGTGGCAGGTTATCGTTGCGCATGACAAAGTTTAATGCATCACCGCTTGCGTGACAGCCGAAGCAATAAAAGAACTGTTTGTTGGCATTGACGGAGAATGATGGTGTTTTTTCGTTGTGAAATGGGCAAATGCCCTGATAATTGCTGCCAGCTTTTTTGAGCGACATTCTTGATTGCACGACATCAACAATATTTGTTTGCGCCAGTACGGTTTTGATGAAAATGCTTAAATCGTTTGACATTCTTGTGATGACGGATATTTTATCATCTATGATACCGCTAAGTTTGCATTGATGCAATCAATCGGTGCTGTGCGATCTATTTTTGTCGTTTGACTGTTTTTGGTGTCAGTGACTGCTTTTTTCTCTATCTTTGCGTTTTTTAGCACGGATACTGTTTGCTTTTCTTGCAATAGAAAGCTTGTTGCTTTGCTTGTATGACTCTTGGATTAATTTATCCTTTTCAGCTTTTTTGCGATACCGCTTAGTGGCAGCATCATTCTCTCTCTTGCGACGTTCAGCAGGCTTGATGTATCGTTCATTGTCACGCAATTGCTTAGGAATTATGTTGCTCTCAACAATTCTTTTTAAGCGTCTTATAGCGCTTTCAACTCCGCCGGCTCGGCTTACTTCGACTTCAGGCATACTCTCGTTTAGCTCCGTGTTGGTTTAAAAATGATTGCAATTGTATCACTAAGACTAGTTCATGTCTATAATTTTATCCTCATAATCTTAATTTGGGCCCATTTTCCCAATTAGTTATAAAAAATTCGTACTTTAAAGCATTCAATGCGCTATATAATGCATGATATAGAATGCATAATAATTATCAAGGAAAGCATATGCAGGATTACTCATTAATTCAGACAT
>DCKN01000063.1:12759-12983 GCA_002320385.1 Proteobacteria bacterium UBA1673 | reverse complement strand
TGAACCATAAATACAAAGTACCAATATCCTTATGGTTCGTAGTCATCACCCAACGAAGACACCAATCAACCCAGTACACTCCGCTGATTTGTTTCACCGATTCACTCATTCAGACACTCCATTGCTGCCACAATAAAGATATCAGGTCAACAGGCAAGCTTCAAGTAGTCAGACAAAATGAACCATCACACGCTATACAAAAATCACCACACTCGCCTCAGGAA
>DCKN01000063.1:0-12459 GCA_002320385.1 Proteobacteria bacterium UBA1673 | reverse complement strand
ATACAAAAATCACCACACCCGCCTCAGGAAAATCGAATGAAAATTCATTACCTGAGCTAACCTCACATACACCACACCCACAGTATCCCAAGCATTGGCCTACAGCAACCACTCAGCCCTGGCAATGACAAATCTCACCGACACCCACGACGAAGTGCAACTCATTTTTGCACTTGCTACGCCGTATACAACAACAGCAACGGCAACCCCAGTACTCAATGTGCAAATTGGAACGCAAAAAACCCATTGGTGGAACGGTCTCGCCAGACCTTCTATGTGTATGATACACATGCTTCCGCCCTCAATGGTTATTTCAATGTCATAGTAAACATCTATGGACAACACCCAAACCGTAAGCTACAAACCACAAATACTATGCCTCTGAACAACGCATTCTCTTCGTGAGCAATGATTAAAGCATTCAGGATAGATCTACAACATCACACGCCAGTAATACTTCAGCACTAGCTACAGAGTCTTGAACGCTAAACAAACCATACTGATTAACTGCTTGCGCCGATTGCGACGATGATGCATTGGCGCCTGGAAACAGACTTACCCCACTTTCGTCATGAAATTTCTCGATATTGTACATTGTCGTTGCAGTATCAAGCAAACCCGCACTACTCGAACAACCGTCTTTGGCTAGCTCACCAGGGTGCACCATAGTCGATTGCTCGAAAGGTTGACCAAGCGTTTTTTGGGGCTCAAAGGCAGCTCTCTGCGTCACTTTTTCCGACAAAGCACTGACTGTCTCAACCGCATCCTTAAAAGTTGCGACTAATTTATCCTCACCAATAACCGAAGCTGCATACTGCTTTAACGCTTGCAGAGAAACATGAACATCATAGGTAGCACGTATGCCCTTACGATGAAAATAAAACTCCTCATAACGGGAATGTCCCTTACCGCTTCGACAGTACACCATGTTGAATATTTTATCGAGTGCAGGTAACGCTGCTTTCACATCGACCTCATCGCTTTCAGTTGGTGAGTCTTTATCACTTACAATCAAGGTATAGAGTGGATTAACATCTCTCTTTCGAGATACGACTCGTGCTGGCGGTCGCTTTTCGTCGTCAGACTTACGACGATTAGAAGATTTTGCCATGTCTTGATTAAAAACGGTTGATTTAGAAGTATCGGCATCAAAGGCTACTTCAAGCATGGATGCGCCAAAAATAGACTCGGAACCCCATGGACTGAAATTATAACCAGATGAAAAGGCTTGACAAAACGCACTATTCATATCAGTGAAATCCTGAGAACAATCAATAAGACCACATTGACTATAAACAAACACAAGTGTTACCAGTATGGACTTCCGATCATAAACACAAGCTTGAATAAGCTGTTGCTTGACCATCTTCTCCACAGACGGTCTGAAGGATTCATGAGATTTAAGCACCCGCAACCCTTTTGCAAGCAAGGCGCCATCCGATACGCTAATCAACGCATCAACAAGCGACTCATGATTAAAACGTATGGCAAGTAGGAGACAATTACTGAAGTTGGCCCAAAAATCTTGTACTGTACGAAAAGATGTAAAACAATTATATACTAAATCCTTACGACCCAATAAACTCGCAAAGAATAACGAACGACAAACAAACACATTACCACAAAATTTAGAGTTTTCGTAAGGGTTTTGCATACATTGATCGATAATCCGAATCGTATTCTCTTTGATATCATCTCGAGTCGCCATCTGTTCTAGCGCTAACTGAGCCGCACGCATATTCGTTTTGGGCAGGAAACGAGCCATCCAATCACAAGCATCAAACTGATTTTTAGGATGAATTTTATTAAGATACTGCATGCAATTCAGAGATGAGTTTACCCAAGGTAGCGCGCCCAAGTCTTGAAGATGATCCAGCATCGTACGGTTATTCGGATCAGAATGATGCGCTATGGTCACATCTTGAGCAAATTGCTCACAGATCAAGTTATCCAATAAATCAATCCAGTACTGCGCCTGGTCTAAGCCAGACCGGTCAAAATGACCAGAACGCATCATATCAATCCAGGCCACAACACATTGATGCGGCGATAAAAAGCGTGTAGCATGATTGACCAAAACTTCAAATATTGATTTTTGTCGATAAACCATGGCAATATGCGCAAGATCCAAAATTAGATTTTGCAAAGCAACACAAGCAACACCATGCATAAATGCCTGCTTCATAGAATCAAGCTGACCTAACAAATAGGTAAACGCCTTAACACGGCCAGATCCTACCACCAAAGCAAGCAACGAGCTACTTTGTTCGCCTGCACCATCCTCTAAAAGTAAGATCGTATCGTCCGTACCGAGTAGAAGCAGATGGTTCGTGTAAACATTAGAGAGCTTCTCATAAAATGTCTTCACCATAGTCAGATCAAGATCTGCAATAATAACAGCATGGAGCAATCCCAAGGCTTCATGCCGCGTTGGCAAAAAGCGCATCAACAAATCAGATTTAAGAAAATAAGCAAACAACGCGCTTTTCTTTTCAGACCCTAGGAAAATATTACAACAGACCGATTTCAAGGCATGATAAATCATTTGTTTTTGATCATCGTAAATAAGCTTGAAGTGATCAAGTAGCGTTAAACGCTGCACATCACAAGCGAAAATCGCATGAACATAATGTTCCAAACACTGCTGATTTGATGCACGATAGCTGAGTGAATTAGGACAAGTAGCATGTTGGGCATAACCGCCAAGACGTAATAATTGATTATAATATTTGATCAGTACTTCGTGCAACAACATGACATTATCCGTCAACAACAAGGCAGATGAAAATCCGTCGTTGTCAAATAGCAATTGAATCTGCTCTTGATAGTTTAAAGATTTAAAATACGCATTAAATGCACTCTTAAGATCAAGTGTTGTTATTTCACTAGATGAATGTACACACATCATAAGGCGCATCACTAAGTCAGATAATTTGCCAGAACACAACCAGGCAATGACACGACTACGAATTTTAGCACGAGAATCCTCCGCAATCTTAATCGATTGGTAAGCAGTAAATAATGATTTAAGAACTTGTATATCTGTAAAAGGCGCTACAAGATGTACCTCAAGATTTTGCAATGCATAGTCGCGATTTTGACGAAGTGATACAATTTGGGACTCAAAACGACGCGATAAACTTGTAACAAATTCGGAAGCATCATTACACAGAGAAATAGAAGAAGGAGCACGTACATGCACAGCACGCCGCATCGCTGACGATGACGCAAAGGTTACTTCTGGGTCAGATTCATCCACAGATCGATCATTGTGAAGATCAACAGAACGCATTTTTTCCAGCACCGCACTACCAACATAAGACTCAAAAATCCCTATCATTGATGCATCCACGCCAACATGATCAAGTAAATCCAAAGGTGTCTTATTTTCATGGTCAACAATGCTTGGATCACACCCTGACAGGACAAGACTTCGAACAATCGCTGCAATACGCCTCAAAGTTTCCTCTGCTAATTTTACATCCTCAGTATTCTGTTTATTAAGATGACATTGATGAGAACAATCGATAAAACTGGCAACTGCCATGTGCAAGGCCGTACTACGATCATCCAAATCGCACGTTAGTCGATCAAGCAAGTCAGGGATCCTATGATGATGCGCACATAAATAAGCAACACATTCAGAATCATAATGGAAGACAGCGGTATGTAAGAGCGTCCACCCTCTTGAATCACCTTGGTCAGTTCGCGTATACAATCCTAGCCAAGTTTTTTTCGAACTTGGATTGTTGGCTTCACATAGCTTGATTAAATCCAAACGTTGATGGGTAACAAACAAATGATACAAACTCATCCATCTTGAATTCATAGCGTCTTGTTCATCGAGCGCGTACAAGGGAACCACATCAAATTGCTCACCCAAAGCCTGATACCCAAACCCGGAGATATTTGCAGAAAAAAGTGTGGCCAACTGATCTTTAAAATCCTCATCATTGGACTGTTGCACAGCTCGCAAAAAATGTTCTGCCAAATCATGAATAAAACTAAAACCAGGTGCATTATGCCTAGGTCGCTTAACCGGATGCTCTGCTCGGTTGTTTGGTGCATGCACCGAGCCCTCATCCGAGCTACTATCCTCAACCGAAGAACGCACAGACAAGCAGTAACGCATTAAACGCTTTTGAGCAACACTGATGGATGATGACCTTGCGGATACCTCGTTAACATCACGTTGACGTTGCGCAGTTTTGCGCATTCGAGCCGCAGTCGTCGGTCTACCACGTTTGAGCATTCGCTTGTTATGTTGACGATTTAAATTTGATTTCGTCGACACAGGATTTTCAGGCCTATGCGACAAAGCAAACAAATTTGTAACTGATGATTGACGATCGGCATGTTCACTAATTAAATCCACTTGTTGCATTTTGATCATAGATAAAACAGGCTGGTCAAGTAATGTCCAACCATTGAAGGACTCTGGAATTTGCCAGGCCAAATACATCGATCCAGTATGCGTGCAAACCACCTCTCTTGATTCACAAGCAAAGAAGCGATTAAACACCTCTGAAAAACAAAGCGCAGCCGATGCATTACACAAAAGGTCATCATCAATTTGATAAATCACCAGTGGCTCAGAATCTTGTCCCGAAGATTCAAAGTAAATCATTTTGGCGTTAGGCAAAGAGGTATCCACACGCAACGATTTTTTAAGACTGGCAATAGTTTTTCTCAATAAGTCATTAAACAGACGACGATTAACTGAGGACAACAGCTCAACTTCTTTAAGCACTTCCGGCAGTTTTTCTGATGACGTTTTAAAATATTCTGGAATAAAAGCACCCATTTTTTCGGTTCTTAATAAGGCATTTAGTGCCATCAAGGTCAGGTTTTGCTCATGATCCCCTGATCGACTCAAGTTGAGAAAATTACGTTGGCGTATTTTCCCATCAATTCTATGAGAAAAAGAAGAAAACGGCATCAAATAAATAGAAAGCTCTTGCCCAAGTCTGACATCTGTCGTATCCAAACGAATGGCTCGATGTAACGCTTGCCACTGTAAATCTTCCGCACGCGGATATCCCAACGCCCACACCGTATGCGATTTAACAGGCGTCCTGTCTGAAACAGAACGGTGCTCTCTCAAAGTGACAAACGGGTTCGTTCCCACTGACTGCTCATGAGTAAAAATCACAATACGCGCGTTTTCTGTCACTGCCTGAGGATTAAACTCAACACCAGGCATTGCAGTCAAGGTATCTACATTCAAAACAGGCAAAGCACTATTTTTTTCGATCAACAAGTCCAAGTACTGAGTTAATTCAGGAGAAACGACAGAATCACGCTTAGCAAATGAGGATAAAATCTTATCTTTTAGTCGATTAACACGTCTAACTTCATTACAGTATTCATAAATATAAATAACAGTGATTTCATCAGGCTTGTGCCGACTCATCAAGTGAGACAACATCATATTTTGTTGACAACGAACCAGGTAATTCAGTAATTCCAAATTAAATTTATTTTTATCACGCCCCAATAATCTTCTAATTTTAGCAATAATATCAGTCATGTCATCATAAGTTTGTAGATGTTTTTTATCATCATCACGCAACGTCGAGACATCAATATCAAGAAAACTGATTAGATTTTCTTTCGAGCGTATCTGCCGATCAAGCTCAATACTCCCTGATAAAAGACGATTACAAAGGAGAACATTTTTCTCCAAGTACTCAAATAAACAATGCGCAAACAGTGTTTGATTACGCTTCTGATGCTGTAGTCGAGCTATATGCTCTGGAAGAGGATTATTACCAAACAAAAGCGTCATCATCCGAACAATGTCCGCATCTGTTTTGGCAGGGGTTGCGGAAGACAATACAAATCGCGGTTGCAAGGCGCCTGAATCAACATGCACAGGCAAACACTGCCGCAGTTGGTCATATCGGGAATCAGAGAACATCTCATGAAACTCATCCAATAGCAACAATCGTAAATCCGAATAACTTCTCTCATAACCTGAAGTAAACGAATGGATGGTATCAACACAAACTGACGACAGTGTAGCATCGGGCATAACATCGCTGACATGACTATTAAAAAGATTAAGTTGTGGACTAAAATTACCAGTTATCTGCTTTCGACATTTCACTAGAATACGAACAGAAGACCTCGCACGTACCGAGCCACCACTTGAGTGAAGATTCAACAACCCAACGGCAGCAGCAATGGTAATCAACGTTCTGGTTTTACCAGTTCCAGGCTGGTCAGCTAATAAAAAACCATACCCACGCGCATAAGCCATAATCGCCATCAGCGCAGCATCAGCTTGGTGATGCTGCAGAAATGGCCGCTTTGATCTTGAAGAGCTTAATAAACAAGAAAATAGTTTTTTCAACGCTTCCTGTTGAGGCAATTCAGAGAAATAACTTTGCCAACGAGGAACACCTGATTGAAAAACAGCCGAGGATTTTAACCCTGTATCAACATTTGTCAGTGCATAAGCTGGACCATCTTTAGCACGATAGCGCTGATAATGATCCTGCTGACTGTGACTACTATGGGTGATTGAAGCTGGTGAACTTCGATCGACATCCGAAGTTTGCTCAACGCCCCGATCAGCAGACGAAATTGCCGCTGAGATATCTAATTTAGCATTAGCATCATTAAGCGCACTCGCAGCATCGAGCTCAGACGATTCTCCCCTAGAATCCTGATCAATCACTGGATATGAACCACCCAACCTAGCACGACCGATCTCAGAAGATTCCACAATTGAATCGATATCAGTCACAGGAGATAAGGTCCCAGATAATGATTGAATCAGCTTAGCACTTGAATCACGAACTGGAGAATCAGCCCGAAAAAAACGAGCGCACTGCAATGTATTACCATGGTTACGCACAAAGTCTCTCGCCCAATCACGTAATGATTGATCATCATATTTTGAGACATCAACCTGAGCATAATGCAATAACGGAGAAGATGTTGGCACACCATGAAAGGGCAGAACTAAACGACCAGAGCGAAGGTCCTCTATCATCATTGCAACGATCAAACCACAGTTAACCCCTTTTTGACCGGCATATTGATACGCTTGCTGACGATGCACAATGGTTTCAACACACGTTTGCGCATCGCAGAAGGGATGATCTTCAGAGAAGGCCTCACGAATGGTCTTCTTAGTCATATCATCAACCGGATAGGCGTAACCATCTGTATCAAAATAGCGGCAAAAGATTTTATTTGGCGATTCGTAAAGCATCTCCAAAACAACCCAATGACCCGAACGGTCAAGACAAAAAGGCACGAGAAACTGGCAAGGCTTAGCATCAGAATGAAACAGAGAACGCAAATAAGATTGTATTGACAATTTTAACGGCGATAGCGAATCATTCGTACTCGCTGGCGACAAAATCATCGACTGAGCATTGGGCAAACCCTCTTGCTGAAATAGTGTCGTTAAAATCTGAATATCGTCATCCGTCAAAGTATAGTCTAAAGTATTGGAGCTATCAAATAGACTGGGCGGATGCAGCGTCGAGGAATCATTGCGAAAATTCGTCATCTTTTATTAAAATTATCATGAATTGTTATTGTAACACAGAAAATCGTTAATTCTAAGACAAAACAATACTTTATAGTAATAATTAGCACAAAAATACTTTCAATAAATGGCACATATAAGCATCACTCTAATGACGGTAGAATCCACAAAAGTGCAATACCATCAGTCGAGGCCATCCCAAGACACCGTATCATCAAAAGACACCATCCCAGACCTAGGCGCAATAACGCCACCATTCACTGTCTGAGCCAAAGCATGATACATCGAGAGCGTCAGCCAGTCAGTAAGCGGCTCAATGTCATACACATGTGCGCTTTCATCCCTCTTTATAAACAATGAGAAAGGCTGTACCTGAACTCTGGTTTCATCGTTGTGAGCAGCGACAGTAAATCCTGAAAGAGCGGCGAGAAAATGACGCACTATTTCTTTGGGCAACACCATCAGAGCATCGCGCACTGATAGATTAGGATAATGCGTATACAACAAAGACCAGTCGGGACGACACTCAGCAACATGCTTCAAACAATACAAAACACGCCACTCGTGAAGACAGTACTTCCTTGAGTAGGAAAACAAGTCACGCTGATAATCGCTTTTCCCACGTCCAGATTTTTGTTCAGAGAGATCCCACGAAAAATCCTCAGCAGCATTAAGCCCAGATCCATAATGATTCCACCACGAATTCACAGATAGCCTATTCATCATTGAAATCACACCAGAGCGGTTTTGCTCTGCAGCCAATCTATTTTCATGATTGCTGAAAATGCGATTAAAAATAGACTCTTGATTGTGATCGGTCTACATAATAGCGCGCGTGGCAATCGCTTGGACAGCCTCGTGAAGCTCTATCGTAAAAGGCTCAATCGAGGCCAAATTTTCACACTCAGAGTCAGCATGTTGATTTTGTCTATCACCGAAAAAGAAATTTATACTATTATTTATCAATTACATTCCCTCTTCACGAATTCGAGAAATTCTACAATAAAATCAGAACACACAATCAAAATCGCCCATGCTTAGCGCTCAGCTGCCTACTAAGTATTTGTCGTCCAGGAGAATAAGCATGTTGAGCCAAGCAACAATAGCTGAGCCAACACTGGCAGATTGCATCACCAATTCACACCAAATACATCAACGCCGTTGTAGTTTTTGTTGGGACTTCACCCACGCTTCATAATCGGCCTCAGAACGCGCATCCACAACAATGGGCATATAACCATGCTGCATGCCACACAACTCCGTACACTGTCCGCGGTACATACCGGGTTTTTCAATCCAAATCCAAGATTCATTCACATACCCAGGTATACAGTCAACTTTCACACCAAGTTCGGGCACCCACCATGAATGGTTAACATCATTTGAGGTAAATAACAAGCGAATCTTTTGCTGTATCGGCACAACCATTGGCTTGTCCACTTCTAAGAGATAATGTTTTCCCTTAGGCGCCATCCCGCGAATCTGTGCCGGCGTGGTAGTCAAATTACTGAAAAACTCAATACCCTCTTCAAGATAACTGTATTGCCACTTCCATTGAGCACCAGTAATTTTGATATTCATGACTGGCTTGGTAGTATCGTCCATTTTCCCCAGCAACCTAATCGCCGGCACCAGCATTAAAATCACCAAGACCATAGGAATGGCAGTCCACAGAATTTCAATCCAAAAGTTATCATGATAGTTTGCTGCCACAGCACCCTTGCTTTTTCGAAATGCATAAATCGCATAAAACAACGCTGCAAATACACCCACACCAATCGCCAAACAAATATAAAAAATCAGCATATGTAAATCGTAGATTTGGTGACTGACTGGGGTGACCCCAACCGGCAAGTTAATCGCATAATCTGCTTGACAAGACAAACCCAACCCCAACAAAAACCACACCCAAAACATCATAGCATTCCACCATTTCTTCATTATAAAATCCTTTACCATCACCATAGCGAATAATTCGAATTGTCCGTTGCTGCTGCCTGCACCATATATTTAACCACAGCAATAATTTCAGCATCACTACAATCTGCACAACCACCGCGTGGCACTTGACAGCCACGCACACGTTGGTCACTAGAACCTGTTGGTACAGTTCGCACCTGATCAACGTCATAACGATTCGCTGAGGATAATCCAAGTAAGCCTTGGGGAGGCGCTTCATGGTAAGGCTTGCCGGCGATGGTTGCTCTTACTAAAAAATCAACACCTGACTTAACACGCCATGACCAATCTTCAGCATTGGCAAGCTGCGGCGCGGTTTGATCATTGGACAGGTGACATTGCATACAGTGTTGCATAAACACATCACGGCCATCTAGCATCGTCAGTCGCTTTGACTTAACAGGTTGCTTAGTCGATTGTTGACTCGACATAGCCTCGTCATTTGACTTAGCGTTCGCTTGCACAGTCAATAAACGAAGCATACCATTGACAGACGAAGATCGGGAAAACCGCTGCACGAAAAAGTCGTGTAAGTTGACACTCGAATAAGCAAACACACCCATATCACTCGCCGCTCCTACAGCCGGAAGGTTAAACATCAACAGGACAAAATATTTGAGACAACGCATCGAACCTCCTATAGCAGAACAGCATAACAGGTCATTAAGAAAGCCTCAAGGCTTTAAACGCAGATGCCCGTACACACCATGTATAAACAAGTCCCTAAAGACGCATCCATGAAAAAAGTTCTTAGGCCACATTATCTCGCCCAAACTTGTTAAAAACATGTCTTCGAATTTTCAGATCGCTGATTCCAACCCCGATCCTTTATCGGCACACAAAGCTTGGATTGAAACCCATGTGATTTGAACCGGGTGCCCAACTCAGCAATGACGGCATCACTTGCATCATTCTCAATGATGATTTTATTGACCCCATTCAATAAATGAGGATACTGGTCCATCATTGGTAATAAGCAGCCCTCACAATCAGCAACCAATACATTGTGTTGCGTTTTAGGCAAATCAATTGAACACGCAAACGTCCATCCTTTTGGCAATGTAGCGGATTCAGCATGCGGCCAAACTCGACTTTCCCAACCACGATAAATAAAACCATATTTCCCAATAGCTGGCACAATCGAAACCCGATGAGCAAGACCGTTCGTTTTCAAAAATTCCGCCAACTGTGCCCTATCATTAGGATTAATTTCCGATGCTGTGACATGCCCTTTGTCCCCAACTTGACTGGCAATCACCATTGTTACGCGACCAATATTTGCACCCAGTTCAAGTACCCTATCGCCTGGGCGAATAGCAGCAGCGTTGTTGAGTGCACAAAAGACGCTTCTTTTTTCATTTGCATTTGTAAAACCTGAAATAGCCTCATAAAAACCCCGATCACTGTCTTCGCCATAATATTAAGATAGCCCCAGACCGATGATTAAACGTTTTCAAGCTTTCGGAATAAACCGACAGAACCGACGCTTTTTTTTTGAAAGGAGTGTTGACCAGTTTTCTTGATGTAATCTGTAAAACGCTTGGGTACCTGACCACTTACAATCGACGATCCAAAACTTACTGGGCAAATCAACCAGACAAGCAATAACCAAACACCCAACATTAAGTCTCCTTACTACAAAGAACAAAACAAAAAATATGTGATTTTTTTCTTCAACGCAACACTCAATCAACAACCAATATGACCTAACTCATCATAAGCCGCAACGCAAAAAATCATTGGCTCAGGAATTCAGCGACAGCAAGATAATCATTAACAATACGGCATGATTGTATTATGATAGGTAATCTGAACAACACAAATCAATGACAAGGACATGTTGTATGCAATTAGAACAAATTTTAATAAACATTTTCGACGAGTATGGGCCATTACTATCCATCTTAATTGAAAATAAAACCCATCAAGAAACAACTAATAACATCATGGACCCTATCCACAATCAATCAGACTGGCGTAAGCAAATGTATGCGGTTATACAATCAAGCTACTCTAAATGGTTTCAATCCATTAATGCACCAGAGCACACTCTGGAAGCGCTTGTTGAGCGTCTGATTTTCATGCACTGTCTCTGTCATCGCCAATACCATCTATCAGAACCGATCACAGACCAAGCTGACCCAGACGATGATGACGCCATCATATTGATCAACGACGGCATCGTCAATCAACACAATCTCCAGTGCATGCGCACGGCATACAAACACATCTTGCAAGACCATGTTACAGAAAACGCGCATCATACATCTATTCAAACCATGAAGCATTCACTGATTTTCTCGTCAATCGCTAGAACAACACAAGTTATGAGCGCTCTTCGAAGGTTTTATCTTCAACAAGGTAAACTCGATACATATAGCCACAATCATCCATATAATAATCTACTTGGATTAACGCATAAACAAATGCAAAGCATATGCAATAACCTTGATGCACCCCACTTTGGTGAGGCCATTATGCGCATCACTGAAACGCAGTGGCAAGCTTTACAAACAAGTCATTTACCCCTGGATATTAGCCTAGCATCTCAAGGCGCAACTAGTCCTAATCAGTGGATTGAGTTATGGGAATGGGCCCAAGAAAAAGATCATAATTCACAATCCATAAACGATAAACAGACAGTCAACACACGCAAACAAAAAACAATCACTCAATCCGCAATGATTCATCTTTGTTTGCTTGCGGTCAAAAAGTCAAACCAAACAGGAGGCATTAATATTGACCCTTCTAGATGCAACATCATTAATCGCCTAGCACTGGTATTAAAAACCCTAGCTAACTACACCGATGAATCCGAGATCATGCATGCATATGATCACTTCTATCAAACCCTGATACTTGATCAATTCAGTCACAGCCCCGAGCTACAAAAAATATGGACGACAATAAGTTGTAACATACGGCGCACATTAACTTCGCTGGCATGGCAATATGGCTTTGCAAAATCGTCCATTACCCAAGCTACCACAACCAAT
>DCKN01000102.1:471-4018 GCA_002320385.1 Proteobacteria bacterium UBA1673 | reverse complement strand
CATTTCCACTGCGTGAACAATTGTACCTTGAGGCATTGAGCCTAGAGGCATACTGTTTCCTTTCTCAATTGGCGCAGAGTCACCGGACATGATCTGGTCACCCGCCAGTGTTCCATGAGGTGCTAGGATGTATGACCACTCACCATCTGCATAAGAAAGTAAAGCAAGATGTGCTGTTCTGAATGGGCAATACTCGATTCGAGCAACCTTTGCAGGCACACCGTCTTTTACTCTTCTGAAATCGACTGTTCTATACAAGCGTCTCTTACCAAGCCGACCGCTTTTGTGACGTGTTGTGATACGACCGTTGTTGTTTCTACCATATTCACACTTGTGATCACGATCAATAAGGCTCGCCATGGGACGACCTTTGTATAAGTGATCATGAACAACAGACACTTTACCTCTTTGACCTGGAGATGTCGGTTTATGTTTTCTTACTAGTGTAGCCACCTTTTACTCCTCAGCGATGCGCTTGTTAATATCAATATTTGCGGATTCGGGTAATCGAACCAAGGCTTTTTTGTAGCGCTTTTTAACTTTAACACCACGCATGTTCTTTTTAGCAACAGGCTTGTAAATCATCGTTTTCACTGATAAAGGCTTTACTCCGTAGAGAAGCTCACAAGCTTTAGCCACGTCAGCTTTAGTCGCTGACATATCAATTTTGAATACGTGAATATTATTTCCAGACATTCTCATTGTTTTCTCAGTCACGTGAGGCTCGACGAGCGTGCTGAGTAGTGTTTCATTTTTGATCACTGTCATGATAAGTTCTCCGTTATACGCTCCAGCGCTTTCTGGGTTACAAGAACCATTGGCGCTTGGAATAATGTCAATGGATCAATCTCGCTTGGAGAAATACAACGGACATTAGGAATATTGCGTGATGCTAGATAAAGCGGCTGCTCGATATTTTCGGTAATCATGAGCACTCCTTTTGCTTCTAGCGGCTTGAGTAATGCAATAAGATCTTTTGTTTTGTTCGTGCTGAGAGATAGATTATCAACGACCCTTAAAGTCTTTTCTGCAACGTGTCTTGAAAGAATACATTTTATGCCCAAACGATACACCTTACGGTTTAGCTTTCTTCCGGAACTGTAATCATAAGACTCTTTCGCGAACGTGTGTCCACCACCAACCCAAATCGGGCTCGAACTTGTTCCAGCTCTGGCACGACCGGTTCCTTTTTGTCTCCATGGCTTTTTACCACCGCCACTGACCATTGTACGGTTCTTTGTCGCTCTACTGCCCTGTCTTGATCTGGTTTGGTAAGTTGTTATAACTTGATGAACTAAACCAGCGTTGTTTTCAACGCCAAATATGGCTGGCTGGAGATCAACTTTTCCAAGTGATTTGTACTTGCCGTCTGAGAATGATTGCATTTCTAGTTTCATCACAACTCCTATTGTACGGATTCTTTTTGTTTCTTAATAAACACTACAGATCCTTCATACCCTGGTACCGAACCCTTTACCATGATTAGACCGAGTTCCTCATCGATTTTCATAACTGCCAGACCACGGATTGTACGCTGAACTCCACCAAGACGACCTGCCATCTTCTTGCCTTTGATGACGCGCCCAGGGTCTTGACATTGACCAATTGATCCAGGAGCCCGGTGAGATAGTGAGTTACCGTGGGTTGCTCTTTGCATACCGAAATTCCAACGCTTGACGCAGCCTGCAAACCCTTTACCAATTGATGTCCCTGTCACTGACACGAGACTGGCTGAGCTCATCAGGCCAACATTAAGTGTTGTGCCTACTTCGTGCTGTGCCCACTCTGCATCTGAAAACATGAATTCCTTGATTCGTTTTTGCTCGGCAACTTTCAGCTTTGCAAACACGCCTGCTTCTCTCTTACCAAACTGTTTATTGTTGGGGATACTCGCTAATTGAAGCGATTTGTCGCCATTCTTTTTGGTCGCGTATTTTCCGGTGACAATGTTAGGGAATACCTTTATAACTGTCACTTGGTCGACACCGCCATCATCGTTATATAACCGACTTGTTCCGCATTTTATTCCAATCAATCCTGACATTTTAGTTATCTCCGTGCTCAATACTAATTTGTATATCTATACCTGATGCAAGATTCAGCTTCATCAAAGCATCAATGGTTGATGCGTCAGGCTGAAGAATATAGACAACCCTTGAATGTGTGCGAATCTCTATTTGATCACGCGCATCCTTGTTGACGTGCGGTGATTTAAGGTAAGTAAACTTCTCGACCCGTGTTGGCAACGGCACTGGTCCACAGACTCTAGCGCCAGCACGTTTTACCGTATCGACAATCTTTCGAATGGACTCATCCATTAACTTGTGATCATAAGCCTTCAGCTTGATTTGTATTTTCTCATTTTGAGCTTGCACAGCGGACATAAAATCTTCCTCTAGTTACTTTCTGACTTAACACGGCCTTTAATAATCATATCAGCGATTTGTGATGGGACCTCGTTATACTTTTTGAACTCCATTGATGATGAAGCTCTACCCTGACTCATCGAGCGTAGATCTGTTGTGTAGCCGAACATCTCAGCGAGAGGCACTTCGGCTGTGACAATTTTACCCATAGGACTCTCATCCATGCCTAAAATGACACCACGTCGTCGATTTAGGTCACCAACCACGTCACCCATGTAATCTTCTGGCGTCACTGCTTCAACTTTCATGATCGGCTCTAGCAGCACAGGGCTGGCTTTTACCGCACCAGCTTTGAGGGCCATTGACCCAGCAATCTTAAACGCCATCTCACTGGAGTCAACATCGTGGTAAGAACCATCATAAAGTGTTACCTTGATATCTTCTAAAGGATACCCAGCAATAACACCGTTAAGCATCTGCTCTTTGATTCCTTTCTCTACAGCAGGGATGTATTCTTTAGGAATAACACCACCAACAATATTGTTGACAAACTCGAATCCGCCGCCTTGATCAATTGGCTCAATGGTAATATAAACATGACCATATTGCCCTCGACCACCTGACTGCCTGACGTATTTCTGCTCCTGGTCAACTTTCCCACGAATTGTTTCTCTGTAGGCTACTTGCGGCTTACCAATATTGGCTTCGACATTAAACTCTCTTTTGAGTCTGTCAACCATGATGTCAAGGTGTAGCTCTCCCATACCATGGATAACTGTTTGACCAGTCTCATGGTCTGTGCTGACTTGAAATGAAGGATCTTCATTTGTAAGCTTGCCCAGCGCTAGAGCCATTTTTTCTTGATCACCTTTGGTTTTTGGCTCAACTGCAATCGAAATGACAGGATCTGGAATATTAATCTTCTCAAGAATAATTGGCTTGTCTATCGCACACAGTGTGTCTCCAGTTGAGACTTGCTTCAAGCCTACTGCTGCGGCAATATCCCCAGCTTTCACTTCCTTGATTTCTTTACGGCTGTTGGAATGCATTTGCACCATTCGGCCAACACGCTCCTTCTTCTGCTTGAGAGAATTGTAGATTGTATCGCCAGTCTTGAGTACACCGGAATAAACACGAATAAATGTGAGGTTCCCAACGAAAGGATCGGTTGCAATTTTGAA
>DCKN01000102.1:0-178 GCA_002320385.1 Proteobacteria bacterium UBA1673 | reverse complement strand
GAAAGGATCGGTTGCAATTTTGAAAGCCAGTGCTGAGAATGGCGCATCGTTGGATGCAGGCCTGCTCTCTTCAACATACTCGTCGCAACCTTTGATCGCTGGCACGTCCAACGGTGACGGTAGATAGTTGATCACGGCATCAAGCACGCATTGCACACCTTTGTTTTTAAACGCAGAA
>DCKN01000104.1 GCA_002320385.1 Proteobacteria bacterium UBA1673 | reverse complement strand
GAGAACCAAGGCTATTTTGGTGATTATTTTCGTATGCGATCTGCTACGTGGCATACTTATAACATATGATTTTTCTCATGACTGATTATACTGATGGTCCTGGTTGCCCCTGATTAAGCGCTTTGGCCAAGTCAAAAACTTTGCCTGCTTGACCCTGGCCCGCTGTGGCGGTAAGCTGATTGTTCCTTCATTACAGAAGACATGATGCATTCTGCCTGGATTATGCTGCTTTTTGCAGGTTTTTTCGAAATATTAATGGCATTAGGCCTTAAGTTTAATGCCAGTTTCACCAAGTTTTGGCCAAGCATAACCACATTATTTTTTAGCATACTGAGTTTTTATTGCTTGTCGCGCTCTATATTAGTACTACCCATAGGCACCGCCTATGCTGTGTGGACAGGCATTGGCGCAGCTGGCACAGCTGTGATTGGCATGCTGGCTTTTGGTGAGACCTGCTCGCTGATGCGCTTAGCTTGTATCGCAATGATTATTATCGGCGTTTCTGGACTCAAGTTCTTATAATGACACCCCCGTGCAGCGCTATCAAGACGCCACCATTCTGACTGGGTAGTGCCACAGTAGTCGTCAAGCTAATATTACTAGAGATCACGCAGACCGCTAGACGCAACCTAATTCTTAGATGGTGCATGAAATAGTCATCCTAAAACGACTATTCCATGACATATGCTAGCCTCGTACTGGCTGCTTAGCAACTGTTGCCAATAATTTGTGACTCATGGTCACGCTTATTCCCTGCGCCACCCTGAAACACACTCAATGCTTGAACAGGCTCGCTTTTTTCCGCTGACCCTTCACGCTTAGCTTCTGCCTCGATTGTGGCCGGATCGAGATGTTCCGCTAATTGATTGACGCATGCCTGCATGACTGGCTGAAATACTTCTAATACCGTCTTCGCAGCTGCAGCGTCTCTTACCTGAAATGCTAGAGCTATTGAGTCACTTACATCGTCTACATCCTCATAAGGGCCCTTGTTGTCATGCCCATTTTCCAATACCTTCTCAAAGCATGGAATCAGTGCCTCGCCTGTTTCTTTAACCGCGCTAGCATCATAAGGGGACGACCTCACCAGTGACTCAAACTGCTGCAAGTCTGTAAACAACTTCCTGACTGAAAATGCATTTTGCACCTCATTAAGCAGCTCCGTAACTGTCCGGCCTTGACGACTATGGGCCACACCATTTTTCCTGTCTAACCCATACACAAAAGTCGCGAATACCTTTTCAAGCTGGAGACAGAGCGCAGCGAATTGATTTTTCTGCTCTGGCGTTGCATGGCGCATTAATTGTGCGATGATCAACCCTAACTCTGGCGCTAATGATTCAAAGATCGCCTTGATAAGCAAATCAGCCATTTTAATTTCAGATTTAATCTGAATTTCGCGCACTTCTTCTTGATTCGTTAAGCTTCCCACTTCATCGATAATATTATCTAGAACAATCTTAAGTTCTGTATAATTAAAACTCCGTGCTGCTTTAGCAATCATTGACTGAACTGGGTTTTTCAACCAGGATAGTATGACATTTAAACTCTCAAACGGTGTATCCGTATTGATCGTGTACAATGGTTGCCATAAATCGACTTCTTGTAAGTACGCATGGATACTATCAGCTATTTTCTCAGGCGGAACGATCGCCAACATAGTCGATATCCTAGTCAGGTAAACAAGCCCCCTGCTCATACCTTTAGCCTCATGTTTTCCGAGCTGTTTAGACACCTCGTCAAATTCAATATTAAGTGCTGCCAGGGCCTCTTGTAGCGCAGCATCTTCATCACTCTGTTGGCTGTCTTGGCTACTTTTCCTCTTCAGTAAATCCTCTCTTTTTTTGGTTAGTTCATCAAGCTTTGACGTCCAAACTTGCATTGAATCATCCTCTAATAGATAAGCGAACTCAGCTTTCATTGCTTCCTCATTACCTGCTTTGCCAAACATTCCCATGATCAAATGGTATTTCATTTGATTGAGTGGGTAAGCTTTCTCAAGATCTGTACAAATCTTGGCATTGACATTTGCGAGTTCTTCATTACTCAAAGACAAAAAACCTGTTAAACATGCGCCATATACAGCAATAATCTCTAATGGATCGATCGCATCAAAACTTGATAAAATAGGCGAATCATTCTTAATACCGCCTTCACTAATAACCTTGGTGATAAAACGCAAGTTATTCAGCCAAAGTTGATATGGCGACAAGTTAGTCTGATTAGCACATGGCAATGCACACTGCTTGAGCTTATCAGCAATACCTTGGTGTATGCGTTTAATCGCCTCCTTAGACTGGTCTAATTGTTTAAGCTGTTCTGATTTCGCTTGCTCGAAACTGATGAGCGCCTCTACTGCGTGCTTCAGCGCCCCCACAATTGATTGAACCTGCTCTTGCTGGGGCGAAGCCTGAAGTGCCTCCTTAAGCTCTATGATTAATCTTGAGATGTTTGACATTGTGGTTTTGGGTGAGCCATGATTGATAGGCATTGTTGTTATCTGATTAATAGTTGTTAACCAGACTACATTTTCGCTTACACAGAGTCAAGTTAATCGATGTACTCACCTTTCCGTTTAACTGTTTTCCAAAGGGTGTGTGCGCTTAACCATGGCCTTTTTGTATGACGACTGCATCAATGCTCCATTTCCGTGCGCAATTTAGTCACTGGATAGTATAAAAATTACAATTTGTCTTTTTTTACCATAGACCATACGGTATCGCCGCGACAGATGCAGATAAATTTCGGGCTGCGTACAATACTGTGTTCATGCTCGCACGGCGATTTACTCACCTTGACTAGAAGCCTGCAAAGACTTGCATCAGCTCAGCTGGCGTCATGTTTGCTTTAGTGGCTGCATCAATGGACTTGACACATTGACCATCTTTTATCCAAACTAAACGGTCTCCGTATTGAATCGCATGGGCCATGTCGTGGGTAATCATCAGACATGTCAACCGCTGCTCACGCACGATATGATTCGCTAAATCCATCACAGCTGCAGTACTGGCAGGATCCAACGCCGCGGTAATTTCATCTAACAGTAAGATTTTCGCGGGTTGCAACATGGCCATGATCATGCTCAACGCTTGCCTTTGTCCACCTGATAACCCGCTGACTTGATCATGCATGCGCTTTTCTAGGCCAATACCCAGCAAGCGCAGTTTATCCTGAAATAATTCTCTGCGGGCTTGATTATCATACAAAGACAGTCCTCTTTTTTGCCCTCGCCGGTAGGCAAAAGTCATATTTTCTAAGATGCTCATCTGCGCGATGGTTCCTTGCATAGGATCTTGCATGACCTTGGATACCGCTTGAGCGCGCTGCGCCTGCGACATGGCCGTAACATCCTGCCCATCGATGCATAGCTTACCAGCATCTGGCGCAATGCCTCCCGCAATCATATTAAACAAGGTTGATTTCCCTGCGCCATTGCCGCCAAGTAGCACTAAAAACTCCCCTGAGGCTACCGTTAAATTAAGGCCCTGCAAAACCTTTCGTGCCCGCTTTGTGTTTTTGCCCAGGGTGACATCAATATTCTCAAGCGTTAACATACTTCCCTCTTGGATACAACCATTATGGCAATCACCATCAATCCGGTTACGAGATTTAAGTCCGATGTACTCAGCCCTAATGCATCACTGTGCAGAGCAAAGCCAATGAACAATCGATACACCACCGACCCGAGCAAACAACTCAACACGCCGCTCACCACCCCGCGAAATGGGAGTATTTTTTCGCCCAACATCACAGAGGCTAGGCCAATGATGATGGTACCGACACCGCTGCCCACATCTGCAAATCCCTGATGTTGACTGAATAAGCCCCCACCCAAAGCAACCAGCGCATTGCTAAGCGCAAGCCCCACCATTGTCATCCATGCGACATTGACCCCGCTGTTACTTGCTAATTTGGTATTGAAGCCTATGCAACGCAAACTCAGACCAAAGTCGGTCAATAGCATGTAACTGAGCAGTGCGCACATCAGGCATGCTATCATCAGCAACTGTAGTACTGGCGCGTCATACAAGAGCGTGCCGCCATCCATTAAACTGATATTGGGTAGACCACCCATGATACGCAAATTGATGGAATACAGCATAAAACTGACTAATATCCCGGCCAAAAGATTGGTGACATGCAAACGCAAATAGAGTATTGCCGTGAGCATACCGGCCAGGGCTCCGGCACATAGCGCTGCCAATAGCGATAGCCATGGATTAACGCCGGCTTGTATCAATACACTGGCTGTTGCCGAACCCAATACAAAACTCCCATCGCAGGTAAGATCTGGAAAATCGATAATACGAAACGTCAGATACAAACCCAGTGCGACAATGCCGTAGATCAGCCCCACTTCCAGACTCATGATGATTTCATTGAAGGTCATGATGCGCGCTCCGCGATGACGACCGCTGCCCGCTGGGTTAATGCTGGCGAAAACGTGACCCCCAGCTTCGCTGCCGCTCGAGCATTGAGATAAAGCGCAGTTTCTGATGGAAACGCCACCGGCTGTGTACCCAAATCCTCGCCATTGAGGGCGCTGACAATCTTATCAGCCGTTTGTAAACCCAGTTGATATTGATTGGGCCCTAGCGCGGCCAATGCCCCCAGCTCAACGGCATCGGTATCGCTTACATAGACAGGCACCTTGACTTTGTTTGCCGCGCTCACGATGACGCGCAGTGCAGACAACGCTGTGCTGTCATTACTGATAAAAATCGCATCCACCTTGGCTGCTAACTTGGTTGCTGCCTGGGCAACTTCAGCCGTTTTGTTCGCAGCTTGAGCCTGCAGTGTGATGCCATACTGTGGACACAGTGCTTGCAATTGCTTGAGCAAGCTCAGCGAATTCAGCTCACTGGGATTGTACAAAAACCCCAAACGCTTGAGCTGTGGCTGTATGGTTTGAAACAGCTCGATCTGTGGTTCAAGTGCAATAAAATTGGATACACCCGTGGTCTGATGACCTGGTTTGTTGATGCTTTGTACCAAGCCTGCTTGCAATGGATCGGTTACCGAACTAAACACGAGTTTTGCTTGATTTTTTTTCGCGTACTTCATAAAGCTTTGCGCGGAAATGGTGGCAACACCCACGACGACATCGGGCTGTTGCGCGATAAATTTCGCGGCAATTTGCGTCGCCAGCGCTGTATTGGCCTGGGCAGACTCCACACGCAAATCCAGATTCACACCGCGTTTATAGCCGTGCTTGGCTAACCCATCGATGATACCTTGGGTTGTCTTATTTAAGGCAGGGTGATCAACAAACTGACTGATGACTACTTTCTTTTTCACATTGTCTGCTGCTATGGCCCAAGTGGCGCATAACAGCATGATGATGACCCCTATCCTTTTCATGTTCGTTCCTCTAGCTGGTATTGTTTAAACGCTCAAGTAAAGTGGCGTAGCCGTGATAGTGCTCATCTTTTAAAAATCGTGCCACCCTACCAATCGTGGTCAGACTCGCGCCGATTTTGACATGAATTTCTCGATACGATAAACCATCATTCAGTGCCTGAGCAATTTGCCAACGCTCAGCCATTGCATTGAGTTCAGCAGGCGTGGTTAAATCTTTTAAAAAATTGAACGCTTCTTCCTCAGTCTTGATGGATAGAAACGCCTTACACAACGCCTGAATGCTATGATGACTATCTGACACGCCAAACCCTTACCTTGATACTGTAGTACTATAGTAGTACAGCGGTTTACTTATGTCAACTTATTCATCAAAACAATACAGCCCAACATCGATCATATGCCTTATTGGTCTGT
>DCKN01000076.1 GCA_002320385.1 Proteobacteria bacterium UBA1673 | reverse complement strand
TCATATTTTATGGATGGAATACATGGCAGGTTTTTGTAATATTGATCAAAGCGATCGCATTAATCGCGCAGTCATCGGCGCAATTATTTTATTGGCGGCCATATTCGGTGCCAGTCAGCTATTTTTTATCATTGTCGGAGTGGTCATGATCATTCAAGGCATCGTTGGTTGGTGCTCCCTCCCCTTGTTCATGGACATATTTAGAAAGAAAAAGTAGATGGATAAGGAATAGCTTCTTATAGAATGTTATACAATTGCAAAAAAACATCAGGCGTGATATAATCTCAAAAAAAGGATTATTTCATGAGAACAAACACCAAAAACTTAGAAGATTTTACCTCAAGGCCAGTATCAACTGATACAGCATTGAGCGTGTCTGATTTCATGATTCACGCTCAACAACAAGATCGAGTTGGACACAAGCATACTCTCAGTGAGATCATTTTTCCCAGTTGTGCACAAAGTTGGTTAAGTCAGCATATTCATGATTCAACCAGAACCGCGAGTGAGCAGTCGTCGCGGCACTTATCCTTAATTCAATCATATTTAAATCGGTATCAGGGATGTGTTCTGGATATTCAAGCTGATCATGAGCGCTGTCATCCGCTTCATTATGCATTGATGTCGGCAAACGTGAGTCCACAATTATTCCAAGAGATATGTGAAGCACTTGTGCGTCATCATTATCGTCTACGACTGCAACCAGGCGATACTTTGACAGATCGGATGCTCAGGGATTTTTTCGATAGCTTTTGTCAATATCAGAGCGGTTTTAATAAAATCTATCGCGATTACCTACAAAGTAGAACATGTGTGCCTGGCAAACCCAATGAGCAAGTTATCGACTGGATACAGGCGAATGGACTTTGTGATATTTCAAGAAAATATGACTATCTACACAAACTTTACCCACAATTTGAATCATCAGACTCACTGCGTTTAGGCGTTATACAAAAGCGGGAGCACAACAGACGATCAATAGTAAGCCGGCATGGTATAAAAATGTCGACAAAAGCCAGCCAGTTGACCAAGCACAAGAAACGTCCACATCCAATTACCATTGACAATACATCGATTGCTGCAGAGGATCTTGAGACACCTGAATCAAAAAAGACTAAATCAGGCCGAATTAGTCCCAAAGCAGATCGAGAAATCAGTACAGAGAATATAAGAAAATCGAAACGTGCAGCAGCATCCATTGCAACTTTCATGATCTCAGAACAAATGCGCACTGAGCAAGAAAAACAAGACTGGGAGGTAGACACCAATGACCTCAACTCGTCGCGCAACGCTGCTACACATCAATCCAAGCAGCAGGCAAACACACTGCTAGACGCGGAGTCCAAAGAGAAAGTACAAGACAATCATCATGCTTGTATCCATGAGGATCAGTTTCAACAACAAAGTGATGCACGAGATGATTTGTGCTCGGCTACCGTTTCAAATGGTCTTGAAAGCAATAGCTTATTTGCGCTTCGAGGTCTTGCAAAGCTGAAAAAGTCAAGAAATCTAAGCGAAGACAATACATCAACAAGTTCAGACGAGTCGAGCGAGATTACACCAGAGAGCAACAATGCTCTTCATGCTTATGTTGAACTGGTGGAACCAATACTTGCGGAAGTGTCCCAACAAACGATGTCAAAACCAAACGACATTGTGTTACCTGCCTAAAACAAAAAACCGCCCGCTTAGAGCGATTTTCTTGCGGATAGTCGGTTCATTGATTTATCCCATGTGACCATATAATGCGATCTTGGAGTTAAATGAGCACCAATGATCGTCAATTCTCTAAACGAGCTTCATTGTAGTAGTGTTCATACAAGATAGTATTCATGGCAGCTTTAAACGGGGCTATTACCAGGGTGGGCAAAACCACTAATGTGAATCTAATCGCATATAATACAAATCTTGTCTCGTAGATCAGATTATCCATAGGGATATAGACAATCTGATCAAATATAACACCAATAGCAAGCATCAGCACTAGGTTAATCCCATGTCTAAATCTTAGTAGCACCGTTTTCACAAATCCAACACGCTTGGTGATTGCATGAGCTTTTTCAAATAAAGCCAGACCTTTTGTATTTTTATCAGCCATCAGATAATACAAATGATAACTCAGGGTACTTACATAGAAGTATGGGAAAAACGACACGGCAAAGATGGAAAAAAAGACTACCATGCCAGCGAAAGTACCATCAACATTGATCTTTTGCCATGCTGGCCCTATGCACATGACAATAATAAAACTTGCGAAGCAGCCAAGAAATGCCATTAGGATTTCTATACAGGTAAGTAAAAGCGCACGCACCCAACGATATTGTGTGAATCCATGCGTTGTGGCTTCAATCAAGCACGCCCTTTGACCACGCATTAAGCGAGTTAAAAACCGACTTTGTCCAACAGAAAGTATATTGCTTACACTCAGTAAAAAAAACACCGCTCCGAAGACTGAATAAACATCATTGTCATAACGAAATCCCTCTTGAAAAGCCAAAAAAACGAAGTGCATTGAATTCACTGTAGGATGTTGTAATGCAAGTGAGTACGATGGTGATTTTGGGAGATAAAAACCAACTACGTAAGCAATCGTGAACATAATCGCTGTGTACCGCATTGCATCCAGCACGATAGCTTTACGGTTATTTGCTTTAAACTGATTTGCTTGGCCTAGCAGACTCATGTAAATATTTTTCATTATGGAACGCATACTATTTATAGATATATAATATCACTGTATGACTTGCGATGCAATTTTATCATTTGTGATAACCATTTTGGACGGGATTGATTGATAAACTTTTATAAACGATGATGAGTATTTTGGTAGGTAGATAGCTATCCTGGTAGTGTCTAGTATTCAAACCAAGCAGGCCAATGAAGATATTCGGTAGATCAATGCCGTATAGATGGGGCAATGAAAGGGTTTTTCATGATCATAAATTCAGCGAATGGTTATCATTACTGGGAAGATTGCCACGCTTATCAGCCCATGTTAAAGTAACAGACAGGATAAGGAACACACTATGCTCAACGCGCCAATCCGTCTGATTGTTACTGTGGTCAATCTGATTTTTTTAGCAATCATCCCGCTTGTTTGTCGTTTTCTAGCGGTCAATGCTGGACGCGCACAACCGTACCTAGCAACGATCAGCGGCCATTATTTACAAGCACCAGAACGCTATGTATTTGCTGGTGGCGTTGCTATGTTTGTGCTCGTGCATATCTGTATCAGCGGACTATTGAGCGCATCAATACCTCAAGCAACGGATGCAACAAGACAGTATTGTCAAGCACTAGAGATGGTTCTTTTAGGCGCTTTTTTATTGATTGCTTGTGCCCCCGCGCATATCATATTAGGCTTACACGCTTCATTAGGTGCCCTCTTGGTTGGTATCAGTTTACTGTGGATGTCAACCATATTACAGCATGTCAACATAGAACAACCCATTTGGTATTGGTTGGGTAATACAACTTTGATCGTGGCAGTAGTCGCAGCCATTGGTATGATCACGTCATTTCCAATCGACGTAGTATCACAACTTGTCGCATCACGGGGCGATCTTGATCGGACATTCTTTTTACTGGCCATGGACCAACGTTGGTTTATTTTTGCTTGTTTTGAGTGGGGTTATTACTATTGTATCATAGTATTTATGCTCATCATGGCCTGCTGTACGATGTTGTGAGGATTGTCATCTTGTCTAGTTTCGATGATCCATTAATAAAAAAGTGAGCAAAATGACTGCAATATTGCTGTGGTCATATCTTATTTACTTAGAATAAATCGTTTGAATATATTTTCTTTTATTGATCTAATAATACAGATTACGTATGATTAAAATAATATTAAATAAGGATACTCATGCAACGAAAGCATGCTCAAAAAGAATTGAACACCAGCTATTACGTGTTTTTTAGTTTAGTGATCATGCAATCACTGCGTCCGATTAATTCCAGCGGGGTATACGGGATTCTTGACAACATGGCTAATGAGTTGAACATAACCATTAACCAGGCGCAACAGAGCATTGTCTCCCCTTTCTTATTTGGTCTCATTTTCGGGCAATTTATGGTCGGCCCATTATCAGACCGTTTTGGCCGTGTGAATATTTTTATTATTTTTCTCAATATCTATGCAATCTTTTGCTTACTCTGTGGTATTGGCGATAGCAATAATTTTTTATGGATTTTCAGAGTGCTCTCAGGCTTAACCGCAGCAATCGGTGAAATCAGTGTGATGGCGATCATCAATGATTTTTGTAGTTTGGAAAAGGGTTCTAAATTATATTCTAAAATTAGTGGTGCAGCTGGCATCATCATCGGATTAACACCTTTGGCGCTGAATATTGCTGCTCAACATCTTGGTTGGCGTTCGTATTTTACAATCAATGCAATCGTTTGCTGCTCTGTATCAGCAATAGCCTCTTACCTCATATTTGCACTAGGCAGTAAAATCAATAAACAAGCCCTATCGCTAAGTAGCATCAAACAAAACTTTAAATACACATTGGGCAATCGCATGTACCAAAGATTTTGTTTCATGTATCTAGTTACCATGGTCATATTTGAGCTGGTTTTTGTATTATCACCCATCATGCTACTTGAAAGACTACACGTGTCAAAGTTTGAGTATACAATAATCGTTGGGGTTGTTGTGGGGATCATGGTATTTGCTTCAGCCAATCTGAATGCAAGATTACTGCAGCGCTATAGCCCAGTAAGTATATCCTTTGTAACAATATTGACCGCATTAGTATGTGCTATCGCTCAAGTCTTCTTATTCTCACTATCTAACGAGATGCTTGAACACATCGGCTATGTTGCGCTATTTTGCATCATGATTGCCTCATGTAGTATATTAACCATCAATTTCTTTGTGCTTGCGACACAAAGTGCAACAGGAAAGGGGTGTGGCGGTTTTGTATCTTCACTAACGATATCGATTGGATCAGTAGGACTCGTAATCGGTATACAGCTCATAGCATTCTTTGATATAAAGTCGATTATCAGCGCTTACATTGATTTGACTATTCTGATTGCAGCAACTGTACTCTACATGCTCTTAAATTACAAAAAGATTCTTAAAGACTGTGTTGCAATCAGTCATCGTAAATAAGCCATAGCAGCAACAGAGTTCACGATTGTCATCAATTAATAGGCGCGGTTGTAATGATTATAATCTCACTTGTAATTCAAGATCTTTGATAAAGACAAGCAAGGTATAAGTGTGGATGAATCATACGGCTAATTATTTTTTCTTCTCATGCTCAGCATAGTATTTTTTTACAGCATCAATGCAATCGTTATGACAAGATTTTGAGTCCGCTCCATTAACCTCGTTGTCTTTGCAAGCCTGCTTACAAACCTTTTCGCTATGCCTGTCGACACAAAATTCTCTGAATTGTTCAAACTGTCGCACGTGGCATTTATCATAAACCTGCTTTGATTCATTACTGTAATCCGATGTACGTTCTCCTAAAGCAGAAAAAGGGGTAATCGTTAACAGTAACAAGGTATAAAAGTAATGTGATAATCTCATAAATTTTTCCATTCAAGCTTATCAGGTATATAGACGCGAAACAGCAATATGTCAATATATTTATGAATATTTACAATACCTTACGTTAAGTCTTCGCGGGGAGATTATCCCATAGAAGTCTTTTACATGCCTAATCGCTCGCGCAAGTTGGGTATGGCAACTAAGTACAAAGCCAAACACAACGTTACAAACAAAGCATAGAGGGCGTATGCAATAGACACCTGCTTAATGCCAACAAAAGCACCAAGCGTTGATGAAAAAACCATCCCCAGAGTGAAAAGAGCAATCGTCAATGAGGTCACAAAGCCGTTACCTACGCGCTTGTCAGCGCTTTGGGTGGCTAGCATAAATAAATTAATAAAAATAATATTCTCCGCAAATATACCAATAAAAAAATCAGCCAAAAATAGCACCAACTTCAGATAATCATCATTGAGGATAAACAAAGCAGGATGCAGCACAGAACATACCCAAGTAATGATAAATGCAAGACGAATAATTGACAGCATAGAATAGCGCGTTACAAGCCAACTATTGGTTTGCGCGGATGCCCAAAAGACCAGACCACTCAATATTCCTACTATCAGCGACAATGTCGTTGAAGATAACTTAAAATAATTGATCACCATCATCGGTAAAAGCGCAAAGGAAAACTGCATAATAATGGCAGAAAGCACAAAAAATCCACACAACATGAGGTAGGTACCTGACACAAGCGTATAGTTAAAATTACACAGCAGATAACGACCAGTCAGCGCTTGCTTATTGATTTTATTATCGAAGGTTTTCACGAGATACAGTGCGAGCGCTGACACAGTACAGCAGACAATAGCATTGAAGACAAAAAACGATCGCCATCCAAGCAACTGAGAGAGATGGTTCATCAATAACGGAGATAGCCCAATAATGATCGCAGAAAGACCACATATTCGAGAAAATAGCCTCGCACTTAATTTTAGATCACAGTAGTCTGCCAAAATAGCTCGTACAGTCAGTTCACTGATAGCGCCAGTAAAACCTGTCATCAATCGAAACCACATAAAAAATGTTTTATCTTTGAAAATGAAACATAAAAGTGAGGCAATTGCGTAGATATTGAGAAACAGAATAAACAGCGTCATGCGTCCGAATCGATCTGACAACATACCGGAAAAGAGTTGACCAAGAACCAAACCGAACAAAAAAGGCGCTATCATGACCATCTGTGCTCGATCGATTCCAATGCCTAAATCATTGGCCATGGCTTCCAACACGCCGTAAGCACCAACAGAATTAATCATCCGCAGCGACTCCATGATCACCAGCGTGAAAAAAACATAATAACTCGTACTTAAAATAACACGTGCTTGCGTATGCTGCATGGCTTAGACCTCTGTTAGTAAGATACAATCAGCTTTGATTTAACTGTAGCACCGAGTCGACTCAAAGTACAATGTAGAAGAAAGTATAATTTAGAATAGTCGCGCATGATGCAAACATAACATGCATGCAGCCTTAATAAGGACAATCAGTTGATACGTAACATGGAAAACCACAGTGGCGACTGTGATGCAATAGTGTAAATGGTTGAAACAAATAGAGGCGGTTGGCCGCCTCTATCGTGATAACTACTGGGCAGCTTGTGCAGCCTTAAGTTGTTGGTAGCGACCATCAAAATCAACAGGCGCAACGATAAGCGGTGGGAATCCAGCTTGATTGGTCAACTGTGAGATCAACTGTCTGGCGTAAGGGAATAAAATATTTGGACAGAAGCTATTGAGCAATTGGTCATTTTGCTCGTCTGTGTAACCAGAAACTTCAAAAATACCTGATTGGACAAGTTCGATGGTGAAGATGTCTTTTTTACCAATCTTAACATCAATTTTGAGATCTAAATCAACAACGTGATGATTATTCTCGATCGCTTCAGTACGAACATCCAGATTCATATTTGCCTCAGGATTCCACTCTTCAGTCAGTTGAAACGCCGGTTGATCAACTTTTAACGAGTTTTGCTTAATGAATAATTGCTTGATCACAAATGCGCGCTGATTTGATTGCTCCGCAGATGTCGATTTCTTATCGGTTTTTGCCATTGTAGTAACTCCTAAATTTGTTTAGCAAGACCATTTAACCTTACCTTAGACGTATTGGCAACACCATGAGCCAAATAATCATGGATTAGTCTGTCTTATAATAATGATCTCTTAAATCTGTGTAGCCCCCAACATAATTTCCATCCAATATGATCTGAGGAAACGTCTTCTGGCTAGTGAAAGATTGTATTTCTTTCAAGACAGCATCAGGATTAGTGCTATGGCTAATATTGATTTCTTTGTATTCAACGCCTTTTTCGGTTAACAGTTGTTTTGCCATGTCACAATAGGGGCAAAAGTTTTTTGTGTATACAGTCGTAGTCATTAAGAGCCTCCGCTTTTGGTTTTAAGATCTGCAGCCGTCCATGCAGGAAAGCCTTGCGCGATAAAAAAAGTTTTATAGCCGCTCTTACGACGAAGCAGATTGGCAAGCTCCCCTGATTTCACGCCGTCACTACAATAAAAAATATAGGTTTTATCTGATTTTAGATTTTTTTCTGGGTGCATCTCTAATTGCGTCGGATTTGACCATATTGCGGTGTCTGCGTGGAGCGTTCGATAGTCCTCTTTGTCGCGAATATCAATTAACTTCGCCCCCTTAAAGCACATCACAGCTGATTCTTCAGCTGTTAGCTCTGATTCAGCCCCTTTTTTGTCTGCAAGAATTTCCTGGATGATGAGTGCTACCACAACAATGATTGCTGAAATCAAAATGCTCTGTTCACTGATGAATTGAATAATAGGATCCATAATTTTTCGCCGAAACTGAGTTGAATAATCTACATTAATCTTTCTTTTAAGTCAAGAAATCCATAGACAACCAAAGTATCAACGTGATTGTCAGTTTGTGTTTACCAAACCATTATATCGCTGGCTTGGACACTCGCTTTAACGTACAGTCGTCTCCTATTCGTCAGTGTAGCTTGGAAAGTTAGGACTTTGACCAAACCCAAACTATGACCATAGACCATCAACCAAGCAACATACCAGGTTTCTCAAGATGAACGCCATATGCATATTCATAGTAGAAAAATGCATAACGGTTATGCAGATATTCTCCATGTTGTTGGTAAAAAAAGCTGCAGCTTGAACATATTTGGCGCTTTTTTGTTATTGGCTAAATCACTAGAATACTGTCTTTAATGCTTCTGGTTAGTCCTATACTCAACCTCGTGGCACTGCCCTATCTCCATATGGTGCCAGTAGCAATTGAGGTGAAACAGGTTAACGTTGCAAGATAAGTAAACCAAAGATATCATCTCACAAGGCAGAAAACGAAACACCAACGGGATTCAGCATACAACGTTTGCGATTAGTCATCGTTTGTGCAATATTGAAAAATAGAAAAAATAAAGCCAATGGATTCAGAAAATAGTATTGACTTACATGCGCCCACAGAAATAAGCCCAAGTCTTGACCGAGAATGCATCACATTTATGGCCAGCATGCTCAATGCCGGCGATGTATGCGATATTACACTCGGGTATAGCAAGCAAACACTAGCAAATATTGCTGCAGTACTTACATCAGGCGTGGTGTGCACACTAAGCCAAAAAATCAGCACCACAAAGCTAATGGTATTCATAAGACATCTTTCAAGCCAAATATACATCGTCGATCATGGACAATTGTCGGTACTACAACACAAACACATCTGTCAATCAGCACAACGCCATACGATTGTAAACACAAAAGGAGCACTCAAAGAATTACCAATGAATCTACCCCAGAGACGTTCTCAAGGCAAAGAAAAAAGCAATGGTCAATATCCTCCACCGGTATCATCACAAACAATTGGTGACAACAGTCAACAGACAACCTATCAAATCATGATGATGGCAAATGAAGCCAAAGATGAACATCCATATTCAACAAACAATGACGACAAGAAAACACAGATTGATTTTGACCAGCTAGGTTGGCGAGCTGTCGATCAAATGATGGCCCAGCATGTTGATGATCCATTTTTATGCGATGTAGAAGTAGCGCATCATTGGCAAGACGGTACAGTGGATGAAAGCGATGATGATTGCTTATCAGACAGCGATTATATAGGGCTATTTACCGATCCTGTGGCAAGCATGCATACCCATGAGTCAACAACAAGCCTTTCCGCAGATGACAGACATGATACGTGGTCAAAATACTCAAATAAGACAAAGTAAATGACACCGTCAGATATGCTGGGACATCAATACATACTGTTGGTGTAGCAACTGGGATCAATCATTGTGGTAAATAGTTGCATTTCAATCCATGAAATGATACAATATAACAATAAAAAAGGAAAATCATGACACAATCATACAGCAACCTGATTGCCCAAGCATTCAAAATGACAAAAAAGAACTACTTTAGAATCATAGTCGACGTCATCCGTTACACTGTAATCATGTGGCTTGCCGGTTATTTGATCAGCATGGCTCAAAGTCAATCATCCTATACGATCGACAAGTTCGGCCCCTTCCGCCCCCCCTTTGTCAATGGGTTACTTATCATGAGAGACATATTGTTTGATTTTTGTAATGGGCAATTGACGCACAAACTCGGTATCATAGCTTTGATTATATTAAGCAGCATACAACTGGTCGGGCAGAGTCGTTATTTACAACAAACGTTGCGCGGCCAAAAAGCTAGTTTGATTGATGCCTGCACGCATGGATTAAAGCAATATCGATGGGTGAACGCTATCCCACTGATGGTTTTTGAATTACTGGTCCCCTACTTGATCGCGAACGTCACATTTGGAATTCTTTTTATTGCGGGTATGGGATTTGCAGTTCCGAGGATTTCCGCGACAGAGATACTGACAATCAAATTAATAGCAATGGGCATCATCATGATCTTATGGATTCCTTGCTTATGGATAACGTCTATCAGTTACTATGGGTATTACTTAATCGCTGAGCAAAATTTAGGCGGTCTTACGTTGTATAAAGAAGCATATAAAATAAGCCGAAGAGCAGGCATGATCAAAACACTCTTGCTAAGATGTCTATGTGGATACGTTTTTTCAACGCTAATCATTTTTTCGGATATGCCGCTACTTAAGTTATGGTGGTGGACGTATCCCTTGGCTGCACCGACGGCCACAGAAAATCTCATGAATCTAATCTATTTAGCGGGACCAATACTCATCGTCGCGCCATTCAGCTTAGCGATCAATGCCGTTATGTATGAAAATCATAAAGCAACCAGCTTGCCTTGCAAAGAAAATTCTGATGACACAGAAAAATAACCTGAAGCATGAATGAGCAAAATACGTTGATTAATCCATGGCATCAAGCCATCAGTTAAGCGAAACGTCAAGTAAATAGTTAAAACATGCCCTATTCAAGCAAGCAAACAGATAAATGGTGGACCAGCGCGTAATAAAAAGCAGTAACAAGCAACAAAAGGCATAGAATGGTCCAGTAAGCTAAAAATGATCTGGATACAGTTGCACGTAAATCACTTCTTTTCAGGCGCTTGGACTAGACAGCGTGGTACAGGTATGCTAGTTTAGTGATATTTACGTAAGGAAATGTTTTATGCCAAGATTACAGTCAACTGCGCATGGCAAAGTTCGCAGCCGCAGCATCATCGCTGAACACGAGGTACTACGAAACACCTATTGCTTACTGGGGCTATCATTAGTCATTGCTTCACTTGCAGCATTCGCGTCAGTAGTCACCAGAGCGCATCCTGGTTTATTGTTAACGTTCATCGGCATGTACGGCCTACTCTACTGCGTAAACATCAACGCCAATAACGGTTATGGCATTTTGTTCACATTTTTATTCACTGGATTTATGGGCTACACACTAGGTCCAATCTTGAGCCTTGTTTTACATGGCTACGTAAATGGTACACAGATATTGATGACAACAATGGCGTGTACGGGCACCATCTTTCTTGCACTATCGGCCTATGTGCTGACCACGAGACAAGATTTTACGTATCTTGGCGGCATGTTGTTCATTGGCTTATTCGCAGGCATTTGTCTAAGCTTACTAAACTTCTTTTTAGGCTACCCGATCATGCACTTGATGATCACGGCACTGTTTATACTGGTATTCTCTGGGCTAATCATGTATCACACCAGTGAGATTATTCACGGTGGCGAGCGCAACTACATCATCGCAACGGTATCATTATTTCTTGCCATCTATAACCTCTTTCTATACCTGCTTCAATTATTCATGATGTTAAACGGTCGTCGCGACTAGGCAAACATCACTGATACCTCCGATCTATGCACGAGCGGAGGTATCAAGCAACCCAATGACATTATAAAAATAGTATCGTCACACCGACGCAAGCGTAATCATCACGATCCGGAGCCTTATCCCATGATAGATTTAAAACTTATCAGAGACCAATTAGAAACAGTCGCAGAAAAATTAGCAAAACGCGGCTACCAACTGGATGTCAGCACAATACAATCGTTAGAATCAGAGCGTCGTGAGCATCTCAAGAAATCTGAAAAATTACAAATGGCACGTAACCAGATCGCCAAAGAAATCGGCTTAAAAAAACGCAATGGTGACAACTGTGATGACCTACTCGATCAAGCATCCACCCTGAGTGAACAAACAAAATGTGCTGAACAAGCGTGTAAAGCCTGTGAAAGCAAGCTTTACGAATTACTCAGTGGTGTACCCAACATACCACACGCGTCCGTGCCAGATGGCGTGAGCGAAGACGATAATGTCCTGGTTAGAACCATCGGAACACCTAGAACATTTGATTTCGAAATCAAAGATCACGAAACACTCACTGCAGCCAGTCATGGCATCGATACTGCACTGGGTGCGCAGCTGGCTGGGAGTCGTTTTTCCGTCCTGAAAGATGAAGTCGCACAATTACACCGCGCCCTAGTCAATTGGATGCTAGATGTTCAGGTTGAACAACACGGCTACACAGAGCACAATATTCCTGTACTCGCGAAACCTGAAACCTTGTATGGCACCGGACAATTACCCAAATTCAAAGAAGATTTATTTGTTACCAATGATGAACGAGAATTGATGCTCATTCCAACAGCCGAAGTGCAACTGGTTAATGTTGTGGCAAATCAGATCATCGATAGGCAAGCACTGCCAATCAAATTGTGCGCGCACAGTTTATGCTTTCGCAAAGAAGCAGGCTCATATGGAAAAGATACCAAAGGCATATTCAGAGCCCATCAGTTTGAAAAAATTGAATTGGTGCGACTTGAGAAACCAGAAGATGCCTATGAAGCGCTTGAAGAAATCACCAAGCACGCTGAAAGCATCCTACAACAACTTAATCTACCGTATCGCGTGATGGCACTATGTGCTGGTGATATGGGTTTTGCGGCGAGTAAGACTTACGATATTGAAGTGTGGATTCCTAGTCAGCATCAATACCGGGAAATTTCCTCATGTTCCAATACGGAAGATTTTCAAAGCAGACGCATCAAAGCGCGCTATAAGAATGCTGAAAAAAAGACAGTATTACTACACGCATTGAATGGCTCAGGCGTTGCAGTGGGACGATTATTAATTGCAGTGCTCGAAAACTATCAACAAGCTGATGGCAGTGTCCTTATTCCCGAAGTATTGATTCCATACATGCGTGGAAAAAAACACATCCTTCAAGCCAAATAAATCACCTTCAATTGAACTAGTCAACCTGTGACACAGGTGGCGGCGCCAGTACTTTTCTCTGTCCATTACCGTCCATTGCGCTGACCACGCCCTCAGACTCCATACGCTCGACCATTACAGATGCACGATTATAACCAATTCTAAAACGACGCTGTACGCTAGATGTCGATACTTTACGGCTGGTGGTCACAAAGTCGACAATCTGGTCATACAAACTGTCATCTTTATTCCTTTTCTGCTCTGAGTGTGACAAAATGTCGCCCTGTGGCATAGTCTGTGCCTCTGGTTCTCTTTTGATCTCGATATGCTCGGGCGTACCTGTGCTACGCAAATGCTCAACCACACTAGCTACGGCATCGTCAGAGACAAAAGCCCCGTGACAACGAACAGGCTGCCCGGCGCCAGGAGACAAATACAACATGTCACCGAAGCCAAGCAAGGATTCAGCGCCTTGTTGATCTAAAATAGTTCGAGAATCGATCTTAGATGAAACCTGAAACGACATCCTTGTTGGGATATTAGCTTTGATCAAGCCTGTAATGACATCAACAGACGGACGTTGTGTCGCTAAGATGAGATGAATTCCAGCAGCTCGGGCTTTTTGCGCAAGCCGTGCAATCAACTGCTCAACTTTCTTGCCAACCATCATCATCATATCGGCAAACTCATCAGCAATGACAACAATATAAGGGAGATGCTTATGCACTTCATCATCATCGGCAGAACCAGAGATTTCAATATTCGGCATGCGCTTAACTTTATCGTTGTAGCCGGCAATATTACGAACGCCAAGCTCCGCCATCAAACGGTACCGTCTTTCCATCTCATCAACACACCAACTAAGGGCATACGATGCATCGTTCATATCGGTTACCACCGGTGTCAAAAGATGCGGTATGCCTTCATAAACAGCAAATTCTAACATTTTTGGATCAACCAGAATCAATTTTAGATCTTCTGGTGAGGTCTTATACAGCAAACTCAGTAATAAGGTGTTTAAGCCCACTGATTTACCAGAGCCAGTCGTCCCTGCGACAAGCAAGTGCGGCATTTTAGCAAGATCAACAACAATAGGATCACCGCTAATATCGACGCCTAGTGCCAGACACAGTTGAGATTTTGAAGACTGAAATGCGTCAGACTCAAAGATGGTTTTCAGACTGACGGTTACACGTTTTTTGTTGGGAATTTCGATACCGATGAACGTTTTACCAGTAATCACCTCAACCACGCGAACACTGCTGACAGATAGCGATCGGGCAAGGTCTTTTGCCAGTCCAGTAATCTTACTGGCTTTGGTGCCAGGCGATGGTTGAATCTCAAATCGAGTGATGATTGGTCCAAGAAGAATATTCATCACCTGGGCGTCAACACCGAAATCTTTTAGCTTTTGTTCAATTGCATCAGCGAGTAACTGAAGCTTTCTTGGGTCTTCTTTAATTTTCTCACTGAGTTTGTCTTGATTGAGCAAATCAAGTGGCGGTGGCCCTGACAGTGCTTGGATCTCAATCGTACTACCAGAAAGCGAATCGGTATCACTTGAAGTAAGGCTTGATGATGGCTGAGCTGCAGAGGAACTTTTGCTTCGGCGCGTCTTACGAATCTGCGGACCAGAATGTATTGCCTGTGAAGGCTTGACAGCTGATTCTATTGTTCCACTGTCTTCGGCTTTAGCTGCAGCGTGTTTGGTCGCCTTATGCCTTGGCAATATCGGCGCCAGGCGCGAGCTTGATTGCTCATTGGGGATTGCTGGCATCTTCGGCTGTTGCTTGATGGTAATTGTTGGACGATGCGTTGATGTGCTTGTAGAAGGATCATCGATCGCTTCAGATATTGATGATTCGGTTGCTGATGCCTGATCCGAGTCCAACGCCGTCTGTGACGTATGCAATGACTTGCATAATTCCTGCCATAGTGGACGGCTAGCAGCCGCAAGCAACACAACGAGGCGATGAATCTGTTGGTGAAAGATTTGATGGGTCAACAACAAGAGTAAACTCGACAAAATGAGAACTGTCCCAGCATAATCCACATAGTAAAATAAGATATCAACAATCGTTCGACCTAAAAAACCGCCGGCAGTGAACACGGGTTGAGCAGTGTGAATGGGCAAGAGAATATTCATCAGAGCAACGCCAGTTACACAGAGCGACAAAGACAACAAAGACACTCGGGCGCTCAGCGTTCGTTGCATTAGAGATTGGAGCGCCATCACGGCACAAACAACCGGCACGACAAATGCGCCATAGCCAAGCAGCAAAACCAATCCTTGAGCGATCTCAAATCCTGTCGGGCCAACCGTGTGTGGCACAAAACCATTATCAAGCATGGAAACAACAGGCCTTAAGAAATAATCATGCAATGCCAGACCTGTAAAAATGCTCGCTGTGAACCAAAATACAGCGAATGACAAGCTGTATTTGTCTTTGGCAGCGGTACTCATAAGCGACAGTAAATTCGGATCATATTAGTCTAACCGATTGTTATGATAACTGCAACGCAATCAGTAAGAGATTATGCACACATAAACTTGAATTAATGTATCTAATCAGATATAATTCGGAAAAACATTCAAAGGAGTTTGACGTGAAACTTGGAATTCATAGCAAAATTGTACGAGCCATGGTAACTTGCGCCAGCTGCGGCAACAAAATGGAGCTGTCCGGAGCATTCCATTCTGAGAAGTTCACCGTTGAAAGCTGCCTCAAGTGTCACCCCGCATTTACCGGTAAGCGCTTAGAAGCTACTACTGGTGCTGTTGAAAGCTTCAACAACAAATTTAAAGGCTTCGTCAGCTACAAAAGAAAGTCATAGGGCTTTCCAAAAGTTCAATCGTACCTTTCGTAACCTACCCTAAATGATGCCAATCCACTGTGGCACACACAAAACGTGAGTGCACAGTGTGTCTACCTTCAAGCCAGCGATCCAACGCCATTATCTCTTGAAAAACCATTGATTAACCATCGACGATTACCAAAATCACGCAGAACTGGCCACCGCTTCTACCATTGCGCTGCCGTGCTCAATGATCAAGCTTAATGAGGACTCACCGAGATAAGTATTGACATCTAATTTATAGAATGCGCGTAATTGAACACCAACTGTAATCAGCGGTATGCAAGCATCGGGTATGAAAAACCACATCGCTGCAACAGGCTGATAATCCAGCATCAAATCAAGTTTCAAGTGTTTGCCTTTGAGTAATCGTACGCGCTTAACAGCAAACACGTTATCGAATACCGGCTCTGGATAATTTTGGCCCCATATCCCATATTCACGAATCGCTTGAGCTGTAGCAAGATTGAGCTCACCGGCATCTAAGGGCCCATCCGTATAAATGACCTCAGTAAAACACTCATCGGCATAGGCGGCAATACGCTGATGAAACGCATCGGTGAAACAACTGAGATCTGTTTTTTTAATTGTTAACCCTGCCGCCATAGCATGTCCACCAAACTTCGGTAGAATGTCATGCGCTGCATGAATATCGGCAAGTGCATCACGCAAATGAATCCCTTTGATCGAACGCCCAGAGCCCTTGAGAAGAGATTCATTTTCATCTGTAAAAACAATCGTAGGCCTATGGGTCAGATCCTTAATTCGTGATGCAATAATACCAATAACGCCCTCGTGCCAATCGGAGTGATACAGTACATTAGCTCTAATGTTTTTGGATGGATCACGAGAAGACGAAACCTGCTTGAGTGCTTCGACTTGTATCGATGACTGAATATCGCGTCTTTGCTCATTGAATGAAACAAGCATATGCGCTAGTGACCTAGCCGATTCATAATCATCACTTAACAAGCACTGGACGCCAATCGACATATCATCCATGCGTCCTGCAGCATTTAACTTCGGCGCAAGCTTAAATGCGATATCGACAGTCGTTATCGACGCTAAATCCATTTTGATCACATCAAGCATAGCCCGAAGACCATGGCAGATTAATCCTTGACGAAAACGCCGTAGACCATGGGCAACAAGAATTCGATTATTCTGATCAAATGGAACACAGTCTGCAATGGTTCCTAGTGTCACAAGATCAATCAATGACATAAAATTAGGCTGATTTTCGCGATTGAATCGACCTTGGTCAACCAATTTTCGGCGCAACGCCAACAAAACGTAATAGATTACACCAACACCACAAATCGCTTTTGACGGAAACGTATCACCTGGTAATTGTGGATTAACGATCATATCGGTTGCTGGCAATTGATCTCCAGGCAGATGATGATCGGTTATGATAACATCAATACCACGCTTAAGTGCATATGACACGCCAGATATGCTCGAAATCCCATTATCAACGGTGATTAAAAGATCGAGCGATGATGACTGCGCAAGCGCCTGATCAATAATCATCTCTGATAATCCATAACCTGATTTAAAACGGTTTGGGATCAGATAGTCAACAGAAGCATAGCCGAGCATACGCAACCCACGCACAGCAACAGCGGTCGCAGTAGCCCCATCGCAGTCATAATCACCAACGATGAGAATCTTCGATTGTTTCTGCAGATGCTCAATCAATCGATCAACAACACTATCGATGTTACTTAACAAGGTAGGCTCAGCAAGATCTTTCAACTGGTAAGCGGTATAACCACAGGAACGATGATTGAGCACTCTAGCCAATACTGGATGTAGACCCTGATCGTCAATATGATCGATTGATTGACGTCTGACAACACGCTTTTCCAAAATTGCTCCGTTTTTCACATAACAGACTCATGCACAAAACCAATCATTGGTCACACAGGCTCAGCAACATGTTCACCAACAAAGACGTTTCGTAGCGTTCGAATAAGATTATCTAGCTCGCTTGATCTAAAGTTACTGGCTTGATCAAAAAGCTTTGACGGCGGAAAATCATGGCAATTACCAATTTCAGTCGGCTTTAGCAACCAATTAAGCAACGATTGGACTTGAACGCTGGCAACCTGATCAGGAATAAAATGATCAAGCTTTTCTTTGAGGATATTACTTTGAGCAATCTCTCCAGGTAAAATGACATCCGGTACAGTTTTCCAACCAGATGCCTCAACAGCGGCTTTAAGACCTCTCTGTATACAAGAAAATCCATATTTGTTTGTGAAGTTAATCACAGCACTGATCATGGCACGGTGCTTGCTCGGAATTAAGTTTCTAAGCATTGTAGCTGGCTGATAATACATAAACGCATCTGCAATACCAGGCAAAGACATCGCACTGTAAACAAATTTTACACGAGAAGCATCTGGCAACGACCGCTTGAGATTCGCAAAAACTTTCCTAGAAAACACTCCACCAAGAGAATGCCCCATCACCACCAAGTCAGAATGTGAATAGCGTCGCAGGATCAATTTAGCGCACTCAGTATAGTCCTCAGTGATATCATTTTGACTGAGCGGCGACGCAACATATGGCTGTAGCGCATGATTTTGATCGATTTTATTCACAACGCCAAATGGATTAAACCGAGCAAGCAATACCTTCGCATGACGATTTTTACTCTGTATAGCAACTTTAGCAGCATAAGCACACTCAATCGCACGTTGTCGACATGTAAGCAGATGTGCGTTACTTCCTGCAATAAACAGAACGACTAAGTCAACTGCTTTATCAAATGGTTGCTTGACTTTTGAAACATCAAAGAGAGGCAATTGCATACCTTGAAGCAGGTAACGCTGTCGATTAAGCGGAACTTCAGGCGTTTGATGAGACGCCACAAGTCGACTGCCAAGCTCACTGATCTCAGCTTGTATCCACATTGGCTGGCTGGCCTCGAGTGATTCAAGTGTTGGCCGCTTGTCATAAATTTTTGATGGTGAAAGCAGATACTGCGACACAATCGTTGACATCGCATTACGCATCTTTGATAACATACAAATTCCAATCTTTACTGCATGTAATATACTCCTAACCCTGTGTTGAATCAAGACGGGCAAGAATTTTAAGCAGTCAGACTCTTACGCACAGATGCCGGTGATGATTGCGATCGATGATCTTCAGAACGCTGATATTTATCAGCAATCTGAAATGAATTTTGCACATATGAAGTTGCAGCAGAAGCTGAGCAAGACAATACACTGAGCAATCGGTAATGCCCACGTAAACACATAAAACTGAGCAACCATCTCATACATGTCGAAATCACCAGACGTGAATGGCTAAAACGTGATCGTAACAGCGGGTCTTTAGGAATCACCGCAAAGGGTGGCTGGTTTGACGATTGAGGCGCCACAGTACGACTAAACTGACGGTAGTTATTAGACCAGATCAATATCCTATCAACAAAAGTAATTGTAGCAATGCTGCAAAGCGTGAACGACTGCAGCACACCGGGAAGCATAATGCCACTCTGCGCAAGCATGATAAATAAGCCAAATGCTTGTTGATAATCACCATATGCATAGAGAAATCCGCCAATAAACATACCAGTCCACATGGTGAAGGGATTGTGAATCAAGCGATACAATAATTTATCTGTATCGTTAACAGTTTCCGCAGCAGGCGATTTCGAAAGCGTGTGCTTTTTGGATGATGTGCCATTGATACTTTGATTGCATAAAAAGCATAACCAATTGGTTGCTGCTGTCATTGCAAATGATAGAAGACCAAAGCCTATTAACAAACTACGATAGATAAGAACAAGCGCTGCAGGTATGAAAACGCCACCTCTGGCCAGCGTGGCGATTTGGATAGTCAGCATATTACTATTGGATAAGAAATTATCAAAACATGCAAATAACCAAGAAGCAACGCCAATGCTGAGCACGGATAATTGTTGAGTCTGTTTAGAATCGCCGATACCATCCTGAATTGGATTGCTAACAATTTTAATGTTGATCAACTCATTAACCATTACAAAACAAACACACATCGTCGCGACAATAACTGCAGACAGCGCCGACAGAGAAAATACAGTATGGAAAAGAAAACCAAGATTAATCACTGCATAAATTGATAGACACGCATAAAATGCTAAATTGCATGCTTGAAGCGTGCTCTGATACCAGTTTTGTTTCGTTATCGACAAAAAAGTTCGCATTTGTGTCGACATTAAGCGAGATAATAACATATGATGACACCGCCTAAGTCACTAATAAGTAATATTATTTTAACATTATGTATCGCTTTTTGCAAA
>DCKN01000073.1 GCA_002320385.1 Proteobacteria bacterium UBA1673 | reverse complement strand
TCATTGCGATATTAAGAGTAACACGTTCTAAAAAAAAGACAAGTGCCATGCGCCATCTGCAGCCGAATAATAGCAAATATCTCAAAAGAAAAAACGTTAAAGCGCACACATGAAAGTCAAATATATCACACAATATCCGTAAGTTAAGTCACATGACCCATGGACGAGCATCAAGACAACAATTTCATTAGTACCCGACATATAAAAAGCTTATTACCGGTGCAAAACAAGTAATTATCAATAATATCAGTCTTTACACCACCAGGCATAATCGATTAACATAAGGCAATCATACTAATGGGCAATTATGCCAACGCACCATATCATTGTAACCGGCATCAATCATCGCACAGCGTCGCTATCGAAGCGTTCGCGCTATGCATGGGATCATAAAACACAGTCCGATATTGGCAATCACTTATGGCAATTGGAAAGTATCACGCAGTTTTTTATTCTTACCACATGTAACCGAACAGAAATCATTTGCATTTCAAATGAATATTCACCAACTATATGTCGCAAGCTAAAAAATCTAATCCCAGAGATTGAAACATACCAATATATCAACTTCTCAGCAATTAAACACATCTTACGCACACTCTGTGGGCTTGATTCTATGCTTGTCGGCGAAACAGAAATTCTTGGACAATACAAAACAGCTGTGCGAAACACTCGAACCAAAAACAAACAATCACTAACGAGAATTATCCACAAAATAATCAATACAGCTAAGCAGGTTCGCCGAACATCTCAGCTACAAGCAGTGAATATCACTAAACCAGTGATCAAAACCATCAAAAGTATCATTGGCAATACGCACAAATGTCGTTTTTTGTGCATTGGATCAGGCTCTGTCATTCACCAACATTTACAACATCTTCGTCAACTGAGTAAATGGCCCGTTACCGTTGCTTGCCGATCGCCAGAACAATTTAAAAGCACGGCATCAATCGTCTTTGTCGAGTTATCATCACCAGACAATCTACTCGAGTTAATCAAACAACATGACTGCATCATTTCTGCCACCTCATCCAAAAGCCTCATCATCGACAGAAAAATGCTCAAACAAATAGATCTTCACGATAAACTTTTCATCGACCTAGCTGTCCCATGCGATATTGAGCCAATCCCTGATGACAAAAAACTGCAACGCATCCATCTTGATGACCTAAAAAATACCAACACACCGATCGCAATCATTCACGACGCGCAACAACAGTGCGAGGTATTGACAAATGAATGCTTTGAAGCATTTTATCTTGACCAATTCAATGATCAAATAAAACTATTTCGTACACAATGGTTTCACGATGCAGAAGTAATCAGCAAACAAATCAGACCACAACTGGCATCTCTATATTTAGAGCTAAAAAATCATATGCAAACAATCTGTCAACAAATGAATATCACCGCCAAATTACCAAATCCGCCACTGGATAGTGAAAAAAAATCAATTAATAGATATATAAAACAGTTAGCACACCACCCTACATTGATCATCAAAGAGTCCATACGCAAAAATTGCAGCCTAGGGTTTGAGAACACCCAATCCCATGAATACAACATCAGGTCAAGTGAACGCTTGATCAATCCTGCACTACAACAATCTCTCGCTGAATAGCCGCACCCCCTAACCAGCGACATAATTGGCTACAACAAAACCCAAGCTCAAATAAGGCATACATGGGAAGGGCGAAGAAAATTTGCGCAAACATGTCAGGCGGCGTAGCAAACATACCAATGACAAAACAGCCTAACAAGACATATGGTCTTAATCGATGAAACTGGTCAGGGGAAACTAGCTGTGAATGCACCAGAAAAAAAACCATCAATGGCAGCTCCATGAACAGTCCACAATAAATACCTACATACCAAAACAGAGAAACATACTGACGCAACCCCAAAAGCCAAACGACACCTGTCGGCAAAAACCAATGCGCATACTTCAAGATGACTGGTAGCACGAACAACCACCCTAACGTAAGCCCCAGAAAAAATAAAAATAAGCCAATAAAACAAACAACAGCTAAATACCATCGCTCAGCATAAAAAAGCGCAGGAGATAAAAAACACCAGAGTTGCCAGACAAAAGCGGGCAAACTAAGAAGCAAACTCATGTAAAATGACAGCTCAAAAGTCACATAGAAACCATCCACCACAGACAGAGCAACAATTGAGGGCACAGTCGATCGATGAGCACTGATAAGATACTGACACCACGTCAACAAGTCATAACGGAAATAAAAACAGGCTAAAAAAACGACAAACCATAACAATATGGCAGAAAAGATACGACTCCGAATCTCAAGCCAACAATCTGCATAATTACTTAACAATCCAAACATGGTGATCGACTTCTGTCATGAGGCATGCATCAAGCATCCGGATCTTTCTTTGATGCAGTTTCACCATCAAAGTTTTCTTTAAACCGACGCATAGCATTACCCAACTCTGCCCCAAGACTTTCTAGTCGCTTAGGCCCAAACACCAGCAAAGCGATAAAAAAAATCAAGATTAATGACCCAGGACTGATACCTGAAAAACCCATAGAAGCTCCTACAATTCATCAACACTACGTTATCACACACTCAATCGGCAAGCAACTAGTCCCATGTTCACACGATGCTATGTGGCATCCACCAACCTTGACGCCAACCCAATAATAAAAGCACAAACAAAAACAAGGATAAACCAATACGCATACTCAAAGCGAACACGAGCTTTGCACGATTGTCACGACCAGCACGCATTAAAAAAAACAGCCCCTGAAAAAGGCTTGCCAACACCACAACAACTAAACATATCAATATGAAACGCAATACCATATACTATCCAAATACTCGCGGCTACAATCTTATGCACACCCGACATCTAACCATAATCACCAACGCCAATTTAATCATAATGATCATGTTATCCGTGTGGCAATTGCATAGAGCATTGAGTAAATATGAACTAATACAACACAAACCGCAAGCATCTTTAACCGAAGAAGATCTTCAAGAATTTGAATACGAACAAACAGTCCGATCAATCTCGATCAAACCCCAGCTTGATAAGCTGCGTTACTTCATCGTAGATCCGGCATTCAAACATCATGTCGTTGGCGTTGAGCTCATCGGAATAAATCACTCAAGTCATATCCAAAAACCGATACTCATCCACCTAGGATGGTACCCAAATACCGAAGCAGCAGCTTCAGTAATCAATCATACGAGAGGCACGCCGGATATCGACGGGATACTTTACCAACCAAAAGGACGCCTTCTTCGCCAAATACCAACACATAATAGTTGGCCTAAAAAGATCAGCTTCATCGATCTTGAGACCATATCTCTGGCATTACAGAAACCGATTTATCAAAAAATCATTGTGACAAAAGGTTCAACACTATATGACAACGTCACCAACCAAAACAGCCTAGCACTTGGCATAAGTCGGCACATCTGTTACGCTCTACAGTTCGCTGCCTTTGGCATCATCGGCATCTATTGGAGCAAACTCATTAGACGGAAAAAAAATGTCATACCGTAAAAAACAAGTCACTTACAGCCCACTTTATGGCATTATCGCAACCTTTGTCATTCCAATGATACTGGCACACACATTATTTTATTCAGGCTATGGTCGCAAACACCCTAACAGTCGAGGAACCCTAATCACGCCTCCCGTTGTAATTGACCAACAGCAACATCAGTTCTGGCAGATCGCTAGCTTATCACCAAGCGACCATGATATGACTGCACTAGAAACACTAGAAAAAAGATGGATTGCGCTTGGCAAGGACAAAAAGAGAGTCCACTTAACTATTTTTAAAAACAAAAAAAATCAGATAGCTATGATGAAAAACTGGGAAACAAAGCAATTAGAACAAGAAACTCATCAAAAACTTGAAACCATCAAAAGCAAACACAACAAAACGTGTAAACTTTTTATCATCGACCCTGAGTCTAGAGCAATACTCTGTTACGACCAACTGAATGCGCTTCGAGATATCGATCTAGATCTCAGGAAACTACTCAAATCATCAAGGATATAGCATGGCCAGACAACCACACCGTATGCTTCATCTAATTGCAATTTATCTTGCAATGATCGTTGTCTGCCTAGGCGCCTATACCAGGCTCAAACATGCCGGACTCGGATGTCCTGACTGGCCAAAATGCTTTGAGAACTGGATTGTACATGCCAACATTACAAGCCCAGCACTCTCATATGAGGCATCTGAGAAAGCGTGGATTGAGATGATTCACCGGTACGCTGCTGGCATCCTGGGGATAATCGTATTCATGCTTAGAGCAAATACACCCAAAAAAGAAACGCATACAATATTAAATATTGCTTGCGTCATGATCATTATCCAAGCTCTATTTGGCATGTGGACTGTAACTTGGCGACTGCATCCTCTTGCTGTGATGCCACACTTAATTGGAGGAATGACAATCACAACATTATTGTGCGTTGATTACCAAAAAAAGTTCATCACTCGCCAGTCTATGGTAATACCACCACAGGTTTATACAAGTTTGCAGATTCTTTGGGTTGCCGTTTTTATTCAAATCGTGATTGGAGGATGGACGAGTGCTAATTATGCTGCATTAGTGTGTCCAGATTTTCCTAAGTGTCAAGGCCAATGGTTCATCCCAGTCGATTCGCTCATACAAGGATTCTCATGGCCGTTTGGATTCCAAAGCTATGAGGGCGGCGTCATTTCTGGAGAAGGGAGAATTGCAATCCATATGACTCATCGATGGGGTGCACTCATATGCACTGTGTTAGTGGCCAGATTAAGCTGGCAAGTCATTCAGTTAAAAATGCAACTACCTAAAGTATTTGTTCAGTGGTTTCGTGTACTCACTAGTTGCTTTGCGATACAAATTACGCTTGGGATTTTAAATGTGCGATGGCAATTACCAATTAGTATCGCTGTCGGACATAACATTGTGGCATTAGCACTCCTCATCACCGTCAGCGTATTACTGCATATTGCAGCACACCACAAAATTCTGAATTCAAAAATCACTGAGTATTATCAGCACGCAACGATATGATAGCTTTCCAGATCAGACAACTGACACCCAAATCTCTACCGCTGAATCTACAACAGCTACACAGAATAATAAAACTAAAAGTTATCAGCGTCATGATGTTTTCAAGCTTTATTGGCGTACTGATAACTCCAAAACACTCATGGTCGTTGCAGAAAGCAGGCTCAGCAATGATTGGGATCACACTTGCTGCCTGTGGTAGCGCAGCACTGAATCATCTTTTCGACAGAGACGAAGATAAAAAAATGAGAAGAACCAAAAATAGACCACTAGCACAAGAAACACTTTGTAAAAACACAACAACAGGCTTTGCCATCACCATGATCACGCTTAGTATGTCGGTATTATGCATATTTAATAATACTTTATCAGCCGCTCTAACCTTGATCACAACCCTCGGGTATAGCGTTTTGTACACGAAAATACTCAAACCCACAACACCTCAAAATATTGTCATTGGAGGGCTATCTGGTGCAACACCACCATTACTAGGATGGTCAGCAATGACCGGGAATATCACTACAGAGCCATTACTTTTAGTACTGATAATCTTTGTCTGGACCCCAGCCCACTTTTGGCCACTAGCCATCGAACATGTAGATGACTACGCCAAAACCAAATGGCCAATGCTACCAGTCACTCACGGAATTTCATTCACGAAAGCATCCATATTGGGTTATGCACTACTCACAACAGCCTGCAGCCTCATGCCGTATTGTGTAAAAATGACAGGAGAAACATACCTAGCAATCTCACTGATATTAAATACTCGATGGCTACAGCTATGCACTAAACTATGGTACGACACCACCAAAGCAATGCCTCTATTCAGATTCAGTATCACCTATATCATGGTGCTATTCGTAGCTCTACTTTTAGATCATCGGTCTATTTGAAATGAAAGCTATCCATTTTTCCAACGATGTGCCAACACACATCAAACACTTTCTGAACAGTTACGATGCGATCTTTTGGAGTGCTAACATCGAAGTCCACATAGATACAAGTCAAGTACACATTATTGATAGAAACAACATTCTATCACCACTAAAATTGAGTTTTGTTGATACAAAAACAGAAACAATATTGAGAAAAATAAATAACCAACAACCACTCATCAAAGCCTGCAATATTAAGAATATCAACGAGACCCCCATCAAAATCCTTGATCTTACAGCAGGGATGGGACAAGATAGCTTAATACTTAGTACGCTTAACCAACCACTAATTAGCGTGGAAAGAAACCCGATCACTGCAGCAATCTTACAAACGCTTGTTTATCAATATCTAGAACAAAAACCTTGCAACTGGACAGTCATCCAGGACTGCAGCTTACACTGGCTCAGTCAAAAAAACAAACCGTCTGCGTCACACATTTACTTTGATCCATTTTTTAATAAAAGAAAATCCGCATTACCAAAAAACACCATGCAATGGACGCAAAAGTTTGGGCAACAAGACCCTGAGACAGATGATAATGCCTTATTTGCGCTTGCTCTTGCTCATGCGGAGGAACGAGTGATCGTTAAAAGAGATAGAAAAGCATGTTTTATCGCTGGGAAAAAGCCAAACCAAGGAAGCATTTTTCAAAAAACAAGTCGCTTTGACTGCTATAAAACCTCAAGTCAATCAAATGACAACACCCCCTCATACTGATCTAACAGTGGAAACACTTTCAGAAGAATATAGTAGAACTTCTCCAGATGCCGACTGAATGCGTAACGCACCATCGTCACTGATTCCCTTGACAACCCCTGTGCGACGTTCGTCTTTGAAATCAAAAGTTATCGCTTTACCATGCAATAAATGCTTTTCATTATATCGACGAACAAAAGACTCAAGCCCACCAGCGTCAAGCGCACGTTTAACACGACGGCAACACTGCATCAACATTAAAGTCAAGTCGGTCTTATCAATCATAAAGCGAGGGTTATTAACCAAAAATGCTGCACAAAGACCATCAAAATCCACAGATTGAAAATTAAAACCAACACCAACAATCACAACGACACGCTCACCAGAAAAAACAACATCAACAAGAATCCCCGATAATTTTAGCGCATTAAGCATGATATCGTTTGGCCATTTAACTTGTAATGCCACCCCTGGAAATAATAGCGCCAAAGTCTCTACAATGACGAGTGCTAAGCATGGTGAAAACAAACCTGCCAACGCATGCGTCGATACTGTAGTTTTATAAGTAAAGAGGATACTAGAGGCAAATCTTGATTGCCATCGATTAGATCGACGCCCCTTACCCAAAAGTTGGTGTTCCGTCAAACAAAACTCCAGATTTTGACAATGCTGACGGCGTAAACAATATGACTGAGTTGAATCGAGTAGCCAATAAGAAGAAAAACAATTAGCATTCAACGACATTATTTTCTCAATATACCTAGAGTCAGATAAAAACAACGGTCTTCTGAATTGAACGATCGCGTCTTTGCATGTAATACCGCACCTCAATTGCACCAACTCCTGTAGATACGAATGAACGCAACACATCGTAAGACCAACCTCAGCAGAAATGTCAGCCATACGCCATGTCAGCTTTTTTTGTGACAACTGTAATATCGACATAGCACCATGAGACCATTTTAATTGATTCATTTAACCATCCTAATCAACGATCACCTCATCTAAACCCAGCTTAAAAGATACTGATTTACATGCAATCAAAAATCTAGAACAACACGGAGACAGAGTGTAAACAAGGTAATTGACATTACTTATAATAAAGAATATGATCATAAGATATTAGTATAATGTTAGGGACACGCGATGGCAAATCATTACCCAGCCCATCAAAACTTAAAGAACATCTTCGAAATGCTAAAAACTAAAGCTGCAACGCTTTTAGACACCGTAGAAGAGTTAAAAAGTTTAGAGTCTAGCCACGATGGGGGCAAACAAGCGCTCATAGCTGGTATCCTAGCATTCCAAGAAAGTGTCAGTCAAGAAAAACTACAAAGCATCGAAATGGCCACATCAGATCAAGTGTATTTGTCAAGGGACAAAAGCTGCTCATCAGCCACAATTATACTACAAACACTCACAAGACTTGACAATGGCGACGCGCTAATCCAGCAGCTAACCCAACTTTTAGTTGACCCAAGCGAATCAACGCAGCTTGCCAACCTCATCAGCCAATATCTTTGCGCACACAAAGTACGGCCTATTTTTCAAATGATGTTAAAAGCCTTAGAAGATATAAAAAGTGCAACCAAAACTCTGCTCAATGATCTAAGTGACTCAGAAAAAGAAAAGCTGTGTACTCAAATCATCGAAACCTACCAACTAACATCCCTAATTATTTCGCTGCCACAATCACTCATAAATAGAGACAAACCTAACCTATCCGCTCCGCTTTATATCGCAGACAGCCAGCAAGATATTTCCGAAAAGATCAATCCGGTCTTAAAAAAGGTTTATACAGCGCTAATAAAACTACAGAGTGATCATAAAGTCGTTCATAAAGAATACTGGTTCATTGAACTGTTTTGTATTAGCCTTATGCCATACCAAAGTTCTGATGAACTGAGAGAGAAATCCGCATCCATCATAAATCTCATTCAATCATTTTGGGAAAAAAATGAAGCAGACAAAAAAATTAGGGAAATATCAGCCAGCAAAGAAGACTTAGCAACCATACAACAAATCCTTGCAAAAAGTATACCCCCAACTCAACCAGACCCAGGGCACCCGTTTCTTGGCGGGGATAGCCCGGTAATTGTTCCTGGAGAAGCGTTTATCTGCCCGAGAATGAGTCAACAGCTTCGCCTACTAACAACGTCCGATCCAAGAGATAGAATAATAGAAGTACGTGAACATACAAGGAAACTTGCACGCAAGCTCACTGAAATCTTGAACAATGAAAAAAAACAGTGTCATGAATACTACGAAAAAGTCAAAGAACAAGACCTAACAGTACATCACCAAACAATGATTAGGCAAGAAAGAGAGCAGGCTGCCCTTAGCGTCAATTACGAAGCTGCAATAAAAAAGATAAACGATGATTTAGAAAAAGATGTCATCGAAGAAATCAACACTCAAGATACAAATCTTCAATCAGGGTTAGCGGTGGAGCGCCGCCAAAGGCCATACATACGAATGAATATTCTAAATAACAAAAAATACGATATAAAGATAAAAGAAGCTCAAAAAACTTTTGACCAAAAAGCTGAAGAGATCAAAACATCCATACGTAATCAAAAAAGCGCTTACAAAAAAATTCAAGAGAGAACGCAAAAATGTCAGAAGAGAGATAACAACATTTTTGAAATACTATTAAGTGCCGTCTCTACAAATAGCTTAATACAAATTGAATCAGAGAATAAAGAAACGTATGAGGAAACTTTTGAGAAACTTCCGAGTGCAATAACCTCATTGACGCAGGACTGTGAAGCACCTAAATTAGCACAATTAGAAACCACACAGCCAACTCAAGTTAGCGATTGTCTTCTGGAAAAACACGCAATCAGCAACTGTAAAAAAATGAACCAAGCACTTTTCATCAGTGATGCATTAAATGAGTTGAAAGAAACGATAACTAAATATGTAGTTTCATCAGTAGATGCATTAGATGTGATCAGAAAAAGCTCGTGTAATCCTCTGTGGGAGGCGCTGTGCGCCCTGGTAGAATGGAACTTCAGTGCGACAAGATCAAGTGAGGCATTTAATCTACTTAAGACGATTTGCATAGCTCCCGTCATCGCAGAACATCGACCTGACAAAGATAGCTCATCTACCCCAGTTGAAGATTATCTAAAAATCTTTGCGGTCCTCATAATACGTCAGCATCATGACAAATCACGCGAATTAGAATCACTCAATAGTGCATATTCCAAATCGATCACAGTCGAAAAACTCAAAGAAAACTTAGAAAGCATGTTCACTGATATGAAAAAAAATGGTCAACAAAAAGAAATAGCGATCTGTGGCCACGCGAGTTGTTACCTCTATAATCATGCTCGAAATGCTATGAAAAGTGAAATCAAAAGACTGATTCCCCTGGCTACAGACCATATCGATATACCTTCCACAGAAGACATTAAACAAACAGCCAACCAAGTGGTATTTGGATCAATAACCCAAGCGGTACACGATAACGATACCGAAATAGAGATTTGCCAGAAATTTACAAATGCTCTAAATCAATACACAGAATCAGATACTTCAATCACCGCAATCCACAAATTCCCATTTGCCTCAAGGCTTATTATTCAAGCTGAAAATGCACAGTCTCATATTAATGAACTTAAAAACATTGAATCCTACGACGAAATACTCGAAAGTCTCGAGAGGCAAGAAAAAGAAATAAAACTCTCGGCAGTCAAAAGCACACATAATCATTATCCTGAATATCAGTCTATGCTGAAGCACTATCATGGCGATATGACTTTCTTCCTGAATTCTAAAGCAGTTGGTCAAACAAGAGAAACACAAGAAAAAATAAAAAAATACGCAGGTAGAATCACTGTTTCACATCGCAACCAACCAGTTCCTCTCGCTAGCTTATTTGAATCTAGCAACGAACCTGTAACAAAAGCAAAATTAGAAAAGTATAATCACTGCCCCGATTTGAAGAAAATAATAGCAAGTTATAGGTCCATAATTAATGATAAACCGAGCAAATCGCTCATAAACAAAGTCAACAAATATTATCCATCGATTGCATGGGAATTACTTACAATGAAGCAAAACATGGATCATCATTTTAGCTTCTTGCATGACCTCATCATTAGTGCCCCCCACTCCTCAGTTGAAATTTGGGCATTCATGACTCAAATCGAGCAACTACAGATTCGATACAAAGCAATGCTCATAGAAATCAAGCCGTTCGAAAGCAAAGATGGCTATGACATAGATATAAATTTAATTAACTTACTCAGAGATTTGCATACCCGGCTTTCAAAAGCGCTTTTACCACTCATTGAACATCGAAAAAAAGTATATCAATCGCAAACATCCATAGACTTTGTTTGGGAAACTTTGTACAAAAATCTTCATAAACAGCTTCTACCCAATACAAACCAAACACTCACTAATTTTCATGGTTTCTATGAAAAAACAATCGTTGATCAGACCGAAGAAATCACAGAAATACAAAAGTTGTACAAAATAATAGTGACAGAGCTTGATAAAATAACAAATACAACCAGTAGCATCGATAATTTTAGTAGTAGTCTGGATAGTGAAAAAGTGCTGTTAAAGACATTCAGCGATAAGCTCACACGATTCATCGAGATTATGATGGAAACAAGCTTCAGCGAACAAAGCAAAATTGATGCATTTTTCAACATGAAAGGCATGTCTCTCTTGACCTATTGGCGATCAACAGAACCAACAGAAGCATTCAATACATTCATTAAAAACACAATCATGATAGACCAATCTCCTGCAAAATGGTTTTTTAATGTTTGTTTCACAGAGCAGCTTCTTCTCGCGAAAAAACATATGCACGCGCGACTCTCTTCATTATGCCGTAGTAAAATGATTCGGGGGTCTGCGGCAATACAAAAAGTGAGTATGTCTCTGCAGTTTAGCGAAGATAAAAATTTAGTAGTTCATTTTTCCGAAAACCTAGATCGATTGCTCACCGTTAAAGAAACACCATTGACGATTGAGCTTGGAGACCCTGACGAAAAAAATGAAAAAATAGAACAGATACAGACTCTAGAAAATCAGCGTCAAATAATATTCTCCACTAACAGTGTCGCTACTATGACAGACGAGAATCAGATGATTACTGAAGACTGCTCATCCTACATAGAAGAACTTGTAAAATCTATCCCAAGCGACATGATCTTGCACTTTCCTAAGACACTACCGATGATTGTCGTAAAAAGGATATTAGAAGAAGCAAAAAAAACGCCAAAAGAAAAAATGTCATTATCATTAGATAATCCCTGTACTGAGGTGGAGCAAATGATGATTCAGGTCTGTGATCACAAACCAGACCACTATAAAGTTTTCTACAAAGATTCTGTTTTTGAGCCCCTATTTGATAATCGTAACTTTCAAGAAGTCATGCTAGTGAATATCCAGAATCTAGCCGCCGGAAAGACCGAGTGGAAGTACTTATCGGTTGCCAATCGGCTCTACAGTTTCATTGATGTGATCATTTTCATGATCTGCAAAGATATCAATACTATTTACGATACAACAGAAGATAACACACGCTATACTGCATGTGAAATTCCCAAAGAATATGAAGAAATCGCTCGCCTATTCTATAGAAGTTTATTTGAACAAAGCCCCAAAGATCACTCTGAAATGATCATGCAATTCACGCGAGCCATTGAGTACGCGGTGGGATCTATGTCGTATAAAAATGAGCCTTCAACAATTGACAGTAAAGATATACTGTTTTTCCCCCAAGGCAATGATGGCGGGATAGATATTATCCCTAAAGACGTTCTCGTTAAAGCAAGAAGCACATTATCGCCCGAGCAAAATCAAATAAAACTAGCAACCCGCCCCCATGAAGCGACCGGAGACTACCCGATTGAAGCATATAAGGTTAATTCAGACAGCGTAACAAACCCTTTTACAAGAGTCGAAATCAGTCCTTTCCACACTGGACTTTTCAAAGAAGAGCCCAAATATCATCTATTCTACCAAGGCCTCAGAACAGGGCCTGCTGCAGATAATCTCATCGGCAATAGAATCAACACAGCTTGGCACACAGCAAATATGACTCAATGCCTCACATCGGAAGGATCCCATAACGAACATATCATCCGCAAGCTCAAAGAACTATCATATTTTGGAACGAAACTCTCAAAAATGAAGCGATATGATTATACCCTCACTATCAGCAAAATGAGAGAACTTGCAAACGAAATCATGAGCAATACAGGAAGAAAGTGTCCATCTTTTTTCATGTGGCCATTTTTTGAGTCATTATCTGAAGATATTCAATTAACAGCTTATCGTCAAATGAGATCAATCATCAATGATCTATCGGGAAATACAGATAACGCAAGTCAAATCAAATACGCCACCCATCTCATCCATGGTTGGGGATGTAAAGCGAATATTGTCGAAGCACTAAAAATCCTCACAAGTATACTTAAGTTAACATCAGATCCTGCTGTCCAAGCCAAAATTAAAACAATAATATTTAGTACCCTCTTTTTCAGACTAATTGTTTGCGAAGAAAAAAACGACGGAATGAAACAACTCAGTGTAAACTCAGCTATTTACAATATTTATCACACAGCGCAAATGCAATCAGATACAGAAAAACTGAATGATATCTCAGTGGACTTAAACCAATATGGCTGCCTTGATTATAATGAGAGTAATCTTAAATCCATGTTTGACGACGGCGAGCATTCTGCAGGATTACTCCTTGCTCAAATATACCTTGCTGGATCATTCAAAAATGCATCTGGAGAGTTAATTCATAGCAACCCAACAAATCTCGAAAGTGCGATCAGCATGCTAGGAACAATCCTAGAAACAGATGGTAATAATCATGTTGCAAACTTGCTATTAGGCATTGCGCTTAGAACTGGCAAAGGAACACACATGCAACCATTACGATCCCAACAACATTTAAACAAGATCCCAGCCGAACTACCCACACCGATTGAGTGTATGCTACACCAAAATCTTACAACGTGGCGACTTGGTGTACTTGACTATCATTTAGTGAACAGTGCTCCGGTAACCAGACAAAATCTCACAGATGAAATTGTTGAAGATGTATTGAAAAACCAAAGACATCTATATCTAGAGGTTGAAAATGAGCTCTCTCTCGAGTCCAGATCCTTTGAAGAAGAGGCATTCAATAATGTTTTACAAGTTGGCGTGTTGCTAAACCTGAATATGTCAAAAGCTTCACTCATTCTTCAGGAAAAGAGAAACAAAAATGACAGAGCTGAGAAATTACTAACCGAAAAATACGATCAAATCATGAAAAATGCCTGGGATATCCTAACACGTGATGGAGAGCGTTTTTTGCTACTCCTTAAGCATGAACCATTCGAGGAGCGTCTCAGACAAACGATTTATACAGAATCTAAAGAAATCAGACTGACATCAAACCCCAAGCGATAATCATGCTACAATGTCATGACAGTCGAACATGATTTATTTTTTCAAATGTTTTACCAATTTCGGAACCACATCAAATAAATCAGCAACAAGACCATAATCACAAGATTTAAAAATCGGCGCATCAGCATCTTTGTTGATTGCAATGATAATGCGACTATCTTTCATACCAGCCATATGCTGAATAGCTCCAGAAATACCAATAGCATAATAAACATCTGGTGCGATAATTTTTCCTGTCTGTCCAACCTGATAATCGTTGGACACAAAACCAGCATCAACTGCTGCCCTAGATGCACCAACAGCAGCGTCTAGACAATCGGCAAAATCATAAATTAGCTGAAAGGATTCAACACTACCAAGCCCTCTTCCTCCAGAAACAACAACTTTTGCACCAACTAAGTCAGGGCGATCAAGTTTTGTGATCTCACAGCCCAAATGCTTTGACTGTATCGAAGATAAATCCGGACTAATATGCTCAATATCAACATTGGCTTCAGACGATATTGGTGTCTTAGTAAACGATGCAGACCTAATTGAAAGAATATTAATATCTTGCTCTGACTGAACTGTTTCAATGATATTGCCTGCATAAATAGGTCTTTTAAAAATCCGATCATCTTTATCAACGATTTCACAAACATCAGTGATGGGACTAATATTCTGCAGTGCAGCAAGACGCGGTAAGATATTCTTTGAGGTTGTATTTGATGGGAAAAGAATATAATCATAATCAGAAATAAACTGAGATATCGACTCTGCGGATGGCTCTGCTAATCCAAACTCAAGTGAAACATGCTCAAGAAAAAATAGCTTTTGTAATCCTTTCATCTTTCTAGCTTCGTCAATTACTGACTGACAATCATGACCTAATACCATCGCATGATAATTTACATCAAGTTGCAAACATGCTGTCACAGCATTATGGACTTGGTCATCAATTGATTGACCGTTATGCGTTATCACCAATAAAATTTTTAGCGCCATACCTCTTCCTCATCAAGTTTTTTCACAAATAAATCAAAATCAGTAAATATTTCCCCAGATGTTCTAGGCTGAGGAAATTCAAGAGAAATGCGCTTTAAACAAGGCGTTAGATTTAGTTTCAAATCGTCAAGCGACTCAACCTGTAAAGGCTTACTTTTTGCCATCATGATATTTGGCAACGAAATATAGCGAGGATCATTGAGACGTAAATCGACAGTTACAACAGCCGGTAGTTGGCAGCTAATATTATCTAAACCACCATCAACTTCCCTTGAAACTGAAATCTCATCAGTCGAAAAACTAATTTTTGACGCAAAAGTTGCCTGTGGCCATTTCAAAAGTCCCGCCAGCATTTGGCCTGTTTGGTTACAATCATTATCAATGGCTTGCTTACCCATTAATACAAAATCATAATCATCACGGGTTACCAGAGTTGACAAAATTTTAGCAACTGACAATGGATCATTCGCTACCGCATCATCACACGAAATCAAAATTGCACGATGCGCTCCCATGGCAAGACCTTGTCGTAACTGCTCTTGAGATAGCTCCGATCCAACAGAAACAACGACAACTTCATCAATAACACCAGATTCATGTAACCTAACCGCTTCCTCTAAAGCAATCTCATCAAATGGATTAATCGACATTTTGACGTGATCAGTGACCACGTTTTTTTGACTAGAGTCTATTTGAACAACAACATTGTAGTCAATCACTCTTTTCAATGGCACCAGTACTTTCATAGAAATATTCCCAGATAAAATTTATGATCTAAAGTATTTTTAACAACAAGACTATAAAGTTTAGACTCAATCAAAAAAAATTTTAGCCCCACCGTGAAAAACCATCCATAAAGACTGGCCTCCAATCATTCATTGATAAAATCTCACACTTCCCAGTCAGCAATGGATATAGACTGAGATGTCTATCTTTGCAGATTTTTTTTCAATAAAGTAAGCGAAGTCAAAAAAGAGTATACATAGACATCAGAAACGAGCGCTCAAAATAAAATCGTTGATGGTAACAAAGCGCATGTTCTTGCCAAGTTATTAGCATTAATATGACCTGCAACTATCTATCAAGAACCATATCTCATCCAGATAACACAGCATTACGTTAATTTTTAAATCAATTTAATCAAAGCATTCAAGTAAGCAAATAGCGACGAACATTAATCACACCACCAATCAGCATCATCGATAACAGAAATGTAGACTATGACGACATCATATGACAATAAACAGCCGATGCTAACCTTAGCTGAAAAAATAAGATACATAAAATATTCATAGCCATACAAAACACAGCAGCGATGATTGGTAACCCAATGATAAAGTTAGTCATGATCATCTGAAGAAATGCAAAACCATAGAGTAGTAGTATATTCATGCCAGCATAAACATAAGTCACGCGGCTCAAATCATGACTACAAAGAGGTTTTTTTAAAGAATGTTCCATATTCAAATAGTCCCTAATATGTTAAACCTCGATCTCTATAGCATCATTTGGATATATGGGTATAAAAAATTTTAAAAAATTAAAAACGTACATCGAATACATTTCTTGTTTTTAACAAAAACATAAATTAAAATTAATTTTTTACAGGTTTATTCAATGCATGATGATAGCCTACAGTTTGATGTCATCGTAGTTGGCGGGGGACCCTCTGGACTTGCCTGCGCGATTCGATTAGCACAACTCAATCAAGAGAAACAACAGTCACTCAGTATCTGTTTGCTCGATAAAGGTGCTCAGGTTGGGTCACACATTGTCTCTGGGTGTGTTTTAGACCCAAGATCGCTGAACAAACTAATTCCAGATTGGAAAAATCTTGAAACGCCTGTACAAACATTAGTTAAAAAAGAACGCTTCTGCTGGTTGACCCATACGAAAAGCTACTCGCTACCCATCCCACCACAATTAAAAAACCATGGAAACTACTTAATAAGCTTATCTCAGTTATGCCAATGGCTAGGAAGTTATGCCGAAAAAATAGGAGTAACAATCATTCCTGGCTATGCAGCTAAAAAGTGTCTATTTAACGATCAGGAAGAAGTTATTGGCATCGAAACGGGTGAAATGGGCGTACATAAAGATTTATCTCATAGCACTCAGTATCAACCGGGCGTTAAAATCTTAGCCAAACAAGTTGTACTTGCAGAAGGATGCAAAGGCTCCGTCACCGAGTCCATTATTAAAAAATATGAACTTCGTAAACACTCACAGCCCCAAAACTACGCGATTGGCCTAAAAGAAGTATGGCAAGCAAATGCCAGTAACTACGAGGATGGTCTATGTATACACACGATTGGTTGGCCGCTTGACAGCAGCACATATGGTGGAGGATTTGTATATCATTATCAAAACAAAATAGCAGTTGGATTGATCATCGGACTCGACTATCCAAACCCAACCTTAGATACGCATGGAGAGCTACAACGATTCAAAACACATCCAAGTATCGCACCAATGCTTAACAATGGTCAATGCATTGCTTACGCAGCACGGGCATTAAACGAAGGAGGATTCCAAGCGATTCCACAATTATATTTTCCTGGAGGCATCATAACAGGCTGTGCAGCTGGCTTTCTCAATATTGCACAACTTAAAGGCACTCATAATGCGATGGAGTCTGGCATAATTGCAGCTGAGTGTATCCACGAAAAAATCTGTAAAAATCCCCAATCGACAATCAAGGCCATCAATTATCAGGAAAAAATGATGTCAAGTTTGGTAGTGGATGAGCTAAAGCGTGCTCGAAACATCCGACCAGGATTTTATCGAGGTAGATTACTTGGCTTAGTCAATGCAGCATTTGAAACAGTCACATATGGCTATAGTCCATGGACACTGCAACTCCATGAAGACTATAAGCAAACCCAACCCTTATCAAAACAAAAGAAACTGACTTACCCACTACCAGACGGGAAACTGACATTCTCAAAAACAGACTCTGTTCGATTAACAGGCACAAATCACACAGAAAATCAGCCCTGCCATCTCATTGTTAAAAACCCAAAATTGATCATACCAGTCAACTACAATACCTACGGTGGTCCAGAGCAGTACTATTGCCCAGCAAAAGTTTATGAGTATGTGGATGTAAACGGAGAAAAGAGATTACAAATTAATGCGCAAAATTGTATCCACTGCAAAACCTGTGCCATTAAAGATCCATCCGATAATATCGAATGGGTCCCACCTCAAGGCGGCGAGGGTCCGAAATACAGTGAAACCTAGCCTAATTGTCACAGGTATAGAATTGTCATGAACAACCAGTTATGTTAGTATTTTCTAAATCTAGCATTATTTCCAATGTCATTATCAACTGTCATTATAGGTGCAGGCGCTTGGGGACAAGCCCTAGCATATCTCTGTACAAAAGCAGACCCCGACTCAAAAATTACGATTATCAAAAAAAAACAATCGACAAAGAAACTATGCCAACAGCTTCGGAATGCAAAAAATATCATTGTAACAGATCAGATTGATGATCAAATCATTCAACCTAAATGTGCGATCATCATTGCCACGCCAAGTACAGCAGTCGCAGATACGTTATCCTTACTGAAGAAACAACAGCACAAAGGCGATATCCTTTGCACAGCTAAAGGCTTTGTTGAAGCACACGATGTCCTTTATCCCCACGAACTATATGAAAAAATCAACCCTCAGGCAAAATCCTTTTCCTACCTTTACGGGCCAACATTTGCAGATGAAGTCATGGATGATTTACCCGCTCAGGCGGTTTTAGCATCAATATCTATGCAAAGTCGTCGACAATGGCAAAGAAGATTACATAATCAACATTTTCAGACAATTGCTAGCTCAGACCTCAAAGGGCTTGCATGGTGTAGCGTGTTTAAAAATATTGTTGCGATTATCGCGGGATGTATTAAAGCTTGTAACCTGGGCGTCAATGCGCAGGCATTATTGATTACGCATGCAACAAGGGAGCTACATAACATCATACAAAAAATTAATGGTCATCCACAAACAGCATATTCACTCGCAGGGATTGGGGATATTGTATTGTCTGCCTCAAGTAATAAATCAAGAAACTTTCAATTTGGGGAACACATAGCATCTAAAAAAAGCATTATCCATCAGACAACTGAAGGTAAAGGCAACCTTCAACTCATGTACAAAAAACTCATGTCAATAGAGTCATGTGACATACCAACGATCATGAAATTAGCAGATCAATGCATTACAAAACCCAATCAGTGCAAGGCATTGATTATTGAATGGCTTCATCTCAAAGCACAGTTTACCCAAAAAACAACGCAATAACATCTAATTAACCCGACTTATCCATTGATTTTATTCAACTAAAAAAACGAAACCGATATTCTATCGTAAAAGACGAAGATCGTACAGTAAAATAAAACTTGGAAAGATAAATAGCAACGCACTGAGATCACAACAACAACCCACAACATAGGGAAGAAATCGGATAAAGCTATTCCATGCATAATATTAGACAACATGGTCAACAGGCAGTTGATTTTCTGCGCAATCATGAATATGATGATGAAGGTGCTAATCCAGAATAACGATGTTTCCAACCAACATTAATCAAAAACCGACACAAGACTGCATTCGATGGGCTCAAAACTGTATTGGTTCAAAAATCAACTGCGAACCGCTACCTGAACACGCGCATCAAGACAAACATATGTACACACTCACAGAGCAGTATAGTCAAGCCCAGTTCCTCCTTGTTGAGTCTTATCACGACGTACCATCCATGCTTAAATTCATCACGCTCGCAAAAATATTACGTCACAACAGCGTACACACTCCTGAGATTTTTCACCAAGAAATAACCACCCATCGATGTTGGGTCATCATGTCTCATTTCGGCCACGAAACACTTTTAGATTGGCTAGTTAAATCAAATAATCCAATACAGAAAAAAGAAATCTTCGAACACTGTCTAAGAGAAATAAAAAACTTTCAGGTTCAAAAAATACCCTATGCAATCGGGTCTTACTCCTCAGATGATATGATGAAAGATATGTCATTATCCGAGTCTTATTTTTGCGAAAAGCTTCTCAATCAAACACTAAGCGATTCAGAAAAATCCTACTTAGCACACGCTAAAACAACAATTGCAGAAACCTGCTCAAAAATGCCTCAAGGCATCATGCACTTCGATTTTCACAGCGCTAACATCATGCTTCTACCTAAACGAACACTTGGCATTTTAGATTTCCAAGATCTTAAATTCGGCCCAATCATCTACGATCTTGTATCATTGCTAACAGACCACTATTATCTGCATCAACCGCATGAAATCAACTACTATATTAAATACTACCACCGTAACCATCTAACTAATTTTCAAAAACAAAATCACAAACTGTCCGATTTCATTAAACAATTTAATATCGTCACCGTTCAAAGGCATTTAAAAAATATCGGTATATTTTCAAGATTATTCACTCGTGAAAAACGACATTACCTCAAACACATTCCAAGAATGATGCATCAACTTAAACAAAGCTGTAATGAGATCGAAGAACTTAAGAGCTTACCAGACATTTTATGGTCTACAAAAATCAAGCAATGCTTTGCTAACACTATTGATAACCATTGTAGATCGAGCTTCTCGACACAACAAATCGACTCCCTAGCTGCTGAAGTTAATCAAAACTAAGAAAAAAGTCATTCCATACCGGGGAATTTTTGTTGACGCAATGCCTCATACAACACTACAGCGACACTGTTCGATAAATTCAAGCTTCTAGATTCAGGCATCATAGGAATACGCAATAAAACATCACACTGCCCACTGACACACTGCGGCAGACCTCTCGTCTCAGGACCAAAAAGAAGCACATCGGAATCTTGAAAATCATACAAATCATAAGGCATTTTAGCTTTTGAAGAAAACCCAACAATTCGACTATCCGCGCACTCTGAATACAGTGTTTCCCAGCGATCAATACGTCTGATATCAGCATACTCGTGATAATCAAGACCCGCACGGCGCAACTGCTTATCGCGCATCGTAAAACCTAGGGGCCCAACCAGGCTTAACTTTACCCCTGTATTCGCGCACAGGCGGATAATATTTCCTGTATTTTGGGGAATCTCTGGCTCATACAGCGCAATTATCATGAGTGATCCCCTCAGCACTTTGAACGCTTGTTAAAAATAATCTTGCCATTATCAAAAACATAATCCTCATCGCCGATAAAGCCATGCGCTTTGTCCGCAAAAACTTCTTGCATTCCAAAGCAGTAATATACATGATCCCTAGCCTCAAAGTAATGCTTATTCACTTGATAAGAGAGTTGTTGTGCCCTGACAAATCGGGTCCGACTATCCAAGTTGGCGTCAGACGGTAGCTGTTTCTGAATGACATCAACATTATGGAAGAAATCCAACCGGTCAGATGAACAATGCGCAAGTTCAGCACGTATACGCAAATCATGAGAGACTTGATCACGACGCCCCTTGATTATCCCATCAGTAACAAAATCAATATCAGGCTGAATCAAATCAAAACTACCGTTATCCTTCATATTAAGCTGATGCGCCATCAATCGGTAATCAAGCCGGCCATTAATAGAGTAAACACGCGCCGTAACGCTATGATAAAAAGGAAACTGTTTTTTTAAAGCAACTGATTCATCAATCAAATTAAACCCAGTATTAGTAAGAAGAAACTGATTTGCCAACAACGGAGAAAGAACAAGCATAAACAGTGCAACCAACCAACGATAAGCGACGAGTAACATCATCGAAAAAGCTCCTGATCAGCGCCACGAAGATGCATCAAATAAACCAACAGCATTCGATTGATTGAATACAACAAAGTATTGATCGTGTGACAAATTGACCAACGATAGTGCTTCGTGCACGGATAAGTCATCTGTTAGCGTTATCGCTAAGGGAGAGACATACTGAGCATTAGTAACACTGGTCAAATCTCTACTGAGTATTTGCGCCTGCTTCGCTAGCGCTATCGGCTGCAAACCGACGATCCGACCATCTCGATCAACCAGTGATACTGGCTGGCGACACATTGCCATTTTGATAATAGAGCTCTGCACATCATCATTCACAGAGACAACCGAACAGTCAGCAATCGGGCACATCACATCACCTACGCACAACGTAGTCATTTGACCAAGACGGCCACTTGGATGCGATTTGGCAAAATCCTCTCGAGAAACTTGCCTTGCTTCAGCAACGCATACCGCGAGCGCATCCCCCATAACAAGACTTACTGTTGTGCTCGTCGTTGGCGCCAAACCTAAATGACAGCCCTCTTCAACAATACCAGTGGACAGGCAGAAATCAGCCATCTTAGCTAATGACGAACGAGGATTTCCAACCAAAGAGATGAGACGTTTAGCACGCCGCTTCGCAACCGGCAAAATTTCTAGAAGCTCAGATGTTTCACCAGAATGAGACAGTGCAATCAACACATCCCTATTCGATACATTGCCTAAATCTCCATGCCCCATTTCTGTTGGGTGAACAAAAAACGCTGGCATACCTAGACTTGCAAATGTCACCGAAAGCTTTCTTGCCACGCTGGCTGATTTACCAACACCAGTGAAAATCACTGTACCTTCATGCGAAGCTAAGTAACGGACACAATCAATAAAATCTTGGTCAACCCGCTGAAGCAACTCTGCAAGAGAATCTCTAACTTTAGAAATTACCATCTGCGCACGACGCGCCACTTGGTCAAAAACAACAGAATTTTCTTGCATGATGCTAGGCATGATTCAATATTTAAGCTACTATAGCATATCGGATCGTGCGGAGACAATCTATTGTCATGAGTACAGCTTTAATTCAGGCAGATAATCTCAGTATATATTATGACTCTCAATGTGTCCTTAATCGAATTAACGTCAAAATTATGCCCAATCAAACAACTGCATTTATGGGGCCTAGCGGCGTTGGCAAATCAAGTCTACTAAAAGCACTCTCTGGCCAGATATCACTGCATTCTGGAACCATCAACTACAATTACAAAGACCCAAATCGAGAACCACTCAAAACAGGCATTCTTTTCCAGGACAACGCACTACTCCTACACCTCACTGTCTTCGAGAATGTTGCATTACCGATACGCTATCATTACAACTTACCAGAAAAAATACTCAATGAGATCGTAATGATGAAACTACACGCAGTAAACCTAGAGCATGCAGCAGATCTCTTCCCCGACCAATTATCCGGGGGCATGACACGAAGAGCCGCCATTGCAAGAAGTATCGCGTTAGATCCAGACCTAATCTTTTACGACGAACCATTTGCAGGCCAAGATCCAATCAATGCTGAGAGTATTGCCAAACTCATTAAAAAAATGAATAAACATCTCGATGCAACAAGCATAATCATCACGCATGAGGTGAACCTAACCCTTCAACTTGCAGACTACATCTATATTTTTGATAAGCACTCGATTGCTTTCCAAGGCAGTCCTCAAACAGTCAGCAAAAGCAAGAATCCATTTGTGCAAGCTTTCATAAACCCGAGTCTCAAAAGTGACGCACAAAGCTACGAGGACAAAACATGAGTTTCATAGTCCTGCTGGGTCAGTCGACTTACAATCAAATTCTCTTAATTGGTAGAATTACGCTCTTCTTCATTTCAATACTGAAGTCATTTCCGCGCAAAATCATCGAAACCTATCAAATCGTATTACAAATGTTTTTTATTGGCGCAAAAACAATCAGTATAATCGTACTCAGCGCTATCTTCATTGGCAGTGTTTTGTCGATACAAGGACACTATATTCTCAATATGTTCGGCGCAGATGATCAACTTGGCCAACTTGTAGCGCTGAGTGTTCTCAGAGAGTTAGGCCCTGTGATGACAGCACTCCTTTTTATTGGAAGAGCTGGGGGGTCTGTAACTTCGGAGATAGGCATCATGCGGCTGACTGATCAGATCAACGCCCTCAAAAGTATGCAAGTCAGCATACAAAGATATATAATGTTTCCTAGACTGGTGGCGATTATCGTTAGCTTGCCCCTTTTAACAATGCTTTTTAATGCATTCGCAATCATTGGAGCCTACGGCATATCGACAGTATCGCTAAAACTAGACCCAGGCATGTTCCTGATCAGTATCAATACGTACGTAAGTCTGTGGGATGACGTTGCCGCAGGACTTTTTAAAACACTTTTTTTTGGAATAATAATCGCCACCATAGCGCTTTATTATGGAATAAATGCAACTAAATCATCCACAGGTGTTGCACACGCAAGCACAAAGACGGTAGTATATTCATCAATATCCATTCTTTTATGTGACTACATACTAACATCCATGCTAATGAGGCTTTGGTAATGCTAAGAGAAAAAAACTCGGAACTTTCAGTTGGGTTATTCATGCTGATTGCTTTCTTTGCACTGCTTTTTGTAACTGTACAAACGTCATCTCTCAATTTCAAAAATCAAAGCGACGCTTATACACTGAAAGCAAGTTTCATTGACATTAATGGATTACGAACCAAAGCACCTGTGCGCATTGCAGGAGTCAAAATTGGTGAAGTCCAATCAATTAATTTAAACAAAAGCACTTACCAAGCAGACATCGCTGTCACAATTTATTCAAAACTAGTTGAAATACCCAAAGACAGCACCATCAGCATCCTAACTGAAGGAGTTGTTGGTAGCAAGTTTGTATCAGTTGAGCCTGGGTTTGAAAACACGATGTTAACAAACAATAGTGTCATTGAAAAATCAAAACCAAGTTTATCGGTCGAACAAGTGATTAACCAGGCGATCGCAGCATTCACATCACAAGGCACGACAAACCCATGAAAATAGCAAAGATCATCCTAGCATTGGTCGTTATTATCTTCAACGCAGATATTATTGGCGCGACAACTTATAAATGCACCATACCTGCCACAACGATGCTTGAAGAAATTAGTAACAACCTAATCAAAGATTACAACCAGAAAAAAGCTGTTCTCAAAGATAAAAAAGCATTAAAATCGTACGCATTAGAAGTAACGGAGACCACCATTATGCCTTCACTCGATGCAGAGTACATGGCTAAGCAGGTCATCGGTAGATATCACTGGAATAACAGTAAGCAAAATGACCGCGATGCATTTGTTGCCACATACAAAAAAATACTAACAGATGAGTACACCAACTTTTTGCTATCCAATCAAACAAAAGAAAACCTGCTGAAATTCTACCCATCACGTAAAAAATCTACCGAACATACGGTTGTATTCGCCACAATCAACGGCAAAAAGAAAAAAACAACGATTGGTTTTTACTTGCACTGCGTAGACAATACTGTTGTCGAGAATATACCATACAAAACATGGATGATTTATGATATCAGCGTCGACAACATTAGCTTATTAGATCAATTCAAAGCAACTGCCTCCTCCACAGTTAGAAATAGTGGTATGCCTGGACTCACACGAAAAATGAAAGAATACTACCAGGAAAAAGTCAAAAAGGGCAAATAATGAATCTTATCAAACAGGTAGTTGAAGATAATAACCAGCTTTGTTTACATATGACAAAAGAGCTAACGTTCAAAACGGTGTCTGATGAAAACGCCAAAAATCTTCTCAAACTACTTAGTGAAAAATCGCCATCTCAACTAATTATTAACTGCAAAGATATCATTAGTATCGATAGCTGCGGACTTGCTCTACTGATCTATATTGTCAAAAGTCTCCCCAACACCAAGACAAAACTCGTTGCAACATCAACAAAGCTTGAAAAGCTTAGGACTCTATATTTGTCAACAAACGACCATTTATGAAACTATCAACAATTAAAAAATTTATCATCAAAGGTCCTGTAAAAATTAATGGCGAAGTCAATATTTCGGGAGCTAAAAACGCTGCTCTTCCCATTCTTGCAGCAACGTTACTAAGCAAAAAGTCTATTACCCTCAGAAACACACCTAAGCTTCTCGATATTATTTCTATTCTGGAGTCACTTTGTTATCTTGGCAGCAATATCTGCCTCAATGATGACCAATCGATTACGCTGTGTAACAAAGATTGTGTGACCAAGCCAATTGGTATTCAGTTTACTCAAAAAACGAGAGGATCAATTTTACTTCTAGGACCGCTACTATCAAGATTTGGCCAAGCTAAAATCGCAATGCCAGGCGGCTGCAACTTTGGATCGAGACCAATTGATATACATCTAAGTGGCCTCATCCAACTCGGGGCTAACATTGATATCGTCGACGATAACATCCATGCCAGCGCACCAAACGGACTCACTGGAGCAACAATCAAACTTCCAAAGTCTTCTGTGGGCGCAACAGAAAACCTCATCATGGCAGCCACATTCGCTAGCGGAACAACCATCATCCACAACAGTGCAATTGAACCCGAAATATTTGACTTGATAACCTTTATCAATAAAATGGGCGGTAACGTACAACATCTAGAAGGAAAAACAATAAGAATAATCGGTGTTAATGCGCTTGAAGCTTGCGAACATACAATCATCGGAGACAGAATTGAAGCTGGAACTTACCTAATTGCGGCTGCTGCCACCCAAGGTAATGTAACGGTTAAAAACGTTAGTCCGAAAGATCTTACATACGTTCTTGAGAAGCTCAAAGAATGTGGTGCTGAAATATCGACATCAGACTCTGAGATTCATCTTCGTATGACGATGCCACCAAAAGCAGTAGATATTAAAACACTCCCGTTCCCAGGGTTCCCGACAGATCTACAAGCGCAATGGCTTGCGCTTAATATCGTGAGCTCAGGAAAAAGTAGCATCACAGATACAATTTACGAAACACGCACATCACATGTATCTGAGCTACAAAAACTTGACGCAAAACTTAATATTGATGACAAAAAAATAGTTTCTAATGGACTGAGTCGTCTCAAGGGTGGCAACATTAATGCTACAGATATAAGGGCTTCAGCTGGGCTTATTATTGCAGGATGCTGCGCAGAAGGCGAAACCCACATACACAATACGACTTTTATTGACCGTGGCTATGTCGCATTTGATGAAAAACTACGCAAACTTGGTGTTGACATCAAGAGGACTAAGGTCAGTCAATAAAGATGCGCAAATGCAAGCTTAGAGCTACATCGACTGCTTGAAACGAAGAAGAATCCTCCTGAAGCGACTTACAAAAGTCGCAAATACCATTCAATCACAACCGTTCTTACCATAACACCACCAATCCAAACGAAACACTCATACCCAATTAAAAGCATTATGATGCCCAATGGGTGCTACCATCTTCACTTTCTATCCCAAGTTTTGTTACCGCACGAGCATATATCTATACTGACGCCGCATAAAAAAAGCGCACCATAAAGATACGCTTTTTCAGATTATAAGGGAGATGACACCCAAATTCAGTGTGATTAGGTTGACGCAGCCTGCAATTGTCCGTGCTGCTCACCCTCTTCTCGCTCTGTTCTCTCAACAGCATCGTTATAGAGAATACTGAGGCGAACAACCGAGAAAAGCCATGCAAAGGTGAGCAACGCCACTAAGCCAAACAACACAGGTGCAATATCAAATGCAGTAGCAGCAGCATCAGATGTGGAGTAAAGCACAAGTAACGTTGATGTCACAAGACCACCAGCAGATTTACCGAGACGACCGCCTACCCCGTCTACTGCAGCTTTACCATTAACCTTAAGATCAGGATCTAGCGGGATGAATGCCATTTCTTTAGTTGGATCGAAAAAAGAATACTTCGAACCCTTTGTTAACAGTACTGCCCATGCACCAAACCAGACAGCAAAAGTAAGCGGCGCCATCTGCAAGAAAATGGCAACCGAAGAGAACATAGACTGACCAAGAATGTATACAAAGAATAGGCAACTCAACACCCCAGACGCAATCGGAGTGATGATCGCACCAGTAAGCCAGCCCATTTTTCGTATGACGCCTTTACTAAGATAATTCATGATGATCGTCGCCACGCCCGTCAGAAAAGTGTAATAAGAGTTAAACTCAATCAAAGCTTGACGAGACGGATATAGCTGTTTTAGCTGGGCTTTCCATACCACTTCAACAACATTAATGATAAAGCCGTATGACAGCACAAGAAGAGCGATGTAGCCGACATATTCCGATTTGAATAACACAGCAAAACTCTCAGCCATTGATAGTTTCTTTTTCTTCTTTTTGACAATTTTTTCATTACTCTGCTCTTGCTTAGCTACACTGATTGCTCGTGAGAAGAAATACATCAGTAAAAGCCCAAAAAACACGGCAATGCTACAAACCTCAAGAACATCACTATTTGGATTTTGTGAGATATGCTTGAGCACAGGAAAGAGAAAAAGAAGTGAAATATTACCGACCATAACATAAAGCGGGTAAAATCGTTTTGACTGACTAGGCGACGTTGTTTCGTTTGCAAACTGCCAAAATAGTACGCTCAATGCAAACGTGCCCCACAATTCGGCAGAGACATAAAACAACGCATAACTCCAACTTCCAAGGATTGCAAAAAAGTACTTGAGAGGGGGATACGCTGCTTGCATACCAGATAACCACTCGGGACTAGGGTGTATGTAAGCACTAAACGGATGCAAGACCAACGCAAACAGAGCAAAAATGCCTATAAACGTGGATATAATCGTATAATATGCTCTGGAAACATCAAAGACTTTACGCAATTTCATGTACCCTATAGTCGCCATAATGGTGACCGGGAATACAACATAAATTTTCAAAAATGGTAGAACTTCTGCACCCGAACCTGGCGCGGAAAGTACAAGTGCATCCTTGTAAGCTCTCAACAAGCTGTATGCAAAAATCGTGCAAAAAATCATTCCACACATCGGTAAAAACTTGCTCAATTCATTGTCAGCAATCGGAAACAACGCCAACCGTAGGCCAGACATTTTCTGGTCTTTAATCTCCATAAACCACCCCATACATTTAGTAAAAAACAATGCTTTTAGTGGCAAAAAGCAAATGTTTTTAGCCACTAAAAGCATCACAAGACGGTAATTATACAAAAATATATTTATTTTGTAAACACCTGGAGTCTGTTAACGGCGTGACAGGATTTAATCAAGCAAGTCTGCAAGCTTCCCTTTCTCCATTAACCACCGACGACGATTAGCGACCTGTTTTTTTGCAAGCAGTTGACCGAACATGGCACAGTCCGTCTGCCATTCATCACAATCTAATTGTAAAAGACGACGTGTTTGCACAGCCATCGTCGTCTCTCTCAGCTGTAATGCATCCATTTCACCAAGACCTTTGAAGCGAAGAATGGTTAAATTAGCATTTGGTTGTTTTTGTTTAATTTGCGCTAAAATATGTTCTTTTTCAGCGTCGTCTTGAGCATAGTAAACTTGCTTGTGATGATCAATTCGATACAACGGCGGCAGCGCAACAAAAACATGTCCTTTTTCCACAACGGGGCGAAAATGTTTTAAAAACAACGCACACAAGAGCGTACTAATATGGCTCCCATCAGAGTCAGCATCTGTCAAAATACAAATCTTACCATAACGAAGTTGCGATAAGTCATCACTACCCGGGTCAACACCAATTGCGACGGCAATATCGTGAACCTCTTTCGACTGCAAAAGCTTGTCTTGGTCGACTTCCCAGGTATTCATAATTTTTCCCTTCAGGGGTAGTACTGCCTGCGTACTCTTATCACGAGCTTGACGTGCAGACCCGCCAGCCGAATCGCCTTCTACAAGGAATAACTCACTATCCATTGTGGACTGCGACAAACAGTCAGTAAGCTTACCTGGCAATCTTGGACCTGCCACATATTTTTTTCGTAAAGTTTTTTGACCTGCACGGATCCGTGATTGAGCTACCTCTATAAAATAGGCAACCAATGCCTCTGCTTCGCCAACATGTCGATTTAACCATAAACTGAACTGATCATGCACAAGACTAGAGATCTTACTAGTGATCTGTTGATTGACAAGCCGTTGTTTTGTCTGCCCTGCGAATTGTGGCTCGGGAATTTTTATAGAAATAATAAATAAACAGCTTTCCCAGATATCCTCAGCACGAAGCTTTAACCCTTTCGGACACAGTTGTCTGAGCTCACAAAATTCACGAACCGCCTCTAAAAGACCTAATCTGAGCCCATTAACATGCGTACCGCCCTGCGGAGTCGGAATCAAATTAACATAGCTCTCACGAAGATCCAATCCGCCATTAGGCGCCCAAGTAACCAACCAGTCCATAGTAAAGTCGTCATGACTCACACGTTGAACATACGGAGGACTCGGCATCACATCAACATCCTTGACCGCATCATTAACATAACCTTCAATACCAGTTGGATAGTGCCAAATTCTCTCAACTTCATGTGCCTCATCGACAAACTTAACCTCTAAACCGGCACAAAGAATCGCCTTTGCTCTCAACAAATGCGCCAACTCTCCAGCATGAACAGCAGGATTGTCAAAATACTGAGGATCTGGCACAAAACGAATACTCGTACCCGTATCACGTTTTGCCACTTTACCCACCGACACCAACGGGGAGTCAACATAACCATCTTTGAATGTCATTTGATGGACTTCACCATCTCGCTTAACCGTCACCTCTAAAATTGAAGACAACGCATTCGTTACGGAAATACCAACGCCATGTAACCCGCCAGAAAATTGATAATTCTTATTAGAAAACTTTGCACCAGCATGTAATTTAGTCAGAATCAATTCGACACCGCTAATATTAAATTTAGGGTGGATATCCACTGGCATACCCCGCCCATTATCAGTGACACACACTGCGCCGTCACGAGCAAGCTCAACAATAATCTTAGTCGCATGTCCAGCCAATGCCTCATCTACCCCATTATCAATTGGCTCTTGAACCATATGATTAGGACGTGATGTATCTGTATACATATTCGGGCGCTTACGGACAGGATCTAATCCATCCAAAACCTGTAGCGCGTCTGCATTATAAGAATTATCTACCACTTTCAATTCCTCTTTTTATTATTTAAGATCCGCCCAAGCTTGGCGCAAACGATCTCGATGTCGAGCCAACCACAAGGCACCAATCAACAGACCACCGTTATCAATCTTGCCTTGATCAGCACAGAGAAATAAGTCATCTGAAGAAATGGTGAACACCCTTATGGACTCACACTCATTTGACTCTCCGTGAATCCCCCCAGCGCCAGTCGCATCCACACAAGCAACGTACAGATGAATCTTTTCAGTTGTCCAGCCTGGGCTTACCCAGTACTCAGATATTTTTTCAACGCACTTAGCACGAAGCCCGCATTCTTCTTGAAGTTCTCTCAATCCTGCGTCTTCTGGCGTCTCTCCTTCATCAATTAAACCAGCGCAACATTCAAAAATACTTGGCTGCTCACAGCCTGTAAAAACGGTTACTGGTCTAATTTGCTCTATCATAACAACTTGGTCTGTGTGAGGGTCATAAGGAAGCATGATGACAGCAGGCTGTTTATCGATAACCGTCCTACGAAGATGAAATACTTCAGACTTATCAAAACGTAGTTTGGTGTACTCAATCTGACAAGCAGCGTAAAAGCCTCGTGGATGACGCCAAAGAACATCTTTATTCATCACTGAAACATCACTCGAGCGCGCTAATTTTTGCATAGATGACTTTGACATAAATGACCCTGAAAATACGAAAACAAGCATACCACCCTTAACCCAACCCTGACAAGGTTACAAACAGCATTAATCTTTTCTTCAAGCGAAAACCACAAGATCACTTACCTAGTAATTAAATCAATATTATGCTCTAATACAATTTGAAGAGAAGACATCAAATCGTATGCGCAATCTCAATTATTGTCTCAATATTTCGATTGTAATACTTGCGGTAACCGCGAGAGGCTACACATTAACATTAAGCAAAGCCATGGATATGGCTTCGCAAAACAATTTACCTCTACAACAGGCCAGATCGACATGGCTGACCAACAAGAACGACAAAAATATCGCACTATCATACTTACTTCCGCAAATTTCATTGGCCCAATCCAATAGTCGCCACGGCATTACCTATCCAGATGCGTCTAACCAAGGGCTCGACGTAAAAAGAAACTATGATGAAAAAAAAGGTAGCATCAGTATGACGCAAGAGCTATTCAACATGAATAGCTATTATCTTTTTTCCAGAGCAAACCAACAAGCATTGCAAGACTTACTGATCTACCAAGATGCTTTACAAAATTTATCGTTAACCGTCTCAGACCAGTATTTTCAACTGGTACTAGCAATTGAAAACTTTATATTTCTCAAATCTGAAGAAGACGAAACACTTAAGCGCCTCAGAGACATTGAAGTACAAGTTAAGTACGGATCAATGACCAAATCACAACTACTTGAAATGCAAGCCCAAGCCAAACGCGTACAGGCAAATATCATTGAAGCACAGCAAATCATCAATAATCAGAAAGACATACTTGCTGACTCAATTGGCAATAATCAATTCACTAAAATTAGCATCCTAGGCAGCGCTCCAAAGTCATTATCATTGAGCTTACCAGCTCTAGAACACTGGATCAAAGACGCAAAAGACAATAATCTTCATCTAAAAATCTCAGAAAATAATCTCCAGCAGGCAAAACTACAACAAAAGGCAACTGCAAGCAATTATCTCCCAACACTATCACTGAACGCAAACTACAATCATTACAAATATCCAAGTCAATCAATTAAACCAGACAATGGGAGCGCATCCAGTATCACGGGTGACAAACTAGAAAACCGTAAATATGATGGCGCGATCACCTTGAGCTATCCGCTTTTTAATGGCGGGAAACGCTATTATGATAATCTAAAATATCAAGAAAATATCAAACTAGCCAAAACAACCCAAAAAAACGATACACAAGTTATCATTCGCACGATCAAACGACTCTATCGCCAATTAAAACTAGGAATCAAAGTCATTGAGACCCAGAAGTCGGCGCTCGAAAGCTCGAAAGAAATGTTACGATTATCCAGAATTAGCCTAAAAGAAGGCGCTGTCACCGTTTTAGAAACACTTGAAAATATATCGAATGTACGCAGCGACCAACAAAGTCTAGAATCTTCAAGATACCACTACTTATTTAGTTTAATTAATTTGCTCACTGAATCTGGTGTCATATCCCCCAAAGACATTAATGAAATCAGCCAAGATCTCAACAAAATAATTGATATCCCTTCAGTCGAGGAGTGAGTGACGATCACTCAACTGCACGTGTGCCAATATCTCTTCAAAATAATCAGCTGGCGTACCACGACCTGATAATAATCCAGTTTGCATTGCGCCAAGCAACGATCGCCAACGCTTTGCGCCTCTCGAGGCCCTAAAAAAACCATGCAACGGCTGTATCATAAAAGATACCCGATCTCCTTGCTGTAAACGATCCGACATATATGAAAAATAATCCTTCAAAATATCTGCGATAAACAGAGCACTTGGAGGGCCGCCTCGACTAAACTCAGATAACTCAAGTGGATGAGAGCAAGCATAACGACCAACCATGACACCAGGAAAAACATCGAGCTGCTGCTTGATACTATCCACATCAGTTAACCCACCATTTAGAACAATAGGAATATCAACACACCCGGACAAATCACGTACAACATCGTAACGCAAAGGTGGAATAGTGCGGTTTTGTTTCGGATTAAGTCCCGATAACCATGCCTTACGGGCATGAACAACAAGATAAGCAGCGCCTGCAAGATCAACCTTATTGGCAAAATCTACCAAATAGTCAAACTGATCACAATCATCAACCCCTATTCGACATTTAACCGTGACTGGCACAGACACAGCAGCACACATAGCGGTAACACACTCAGCAACCAATTGTGGAGATCGATACAAGCTAGCGCCGATACCACCTTCTTTAACACGCGAAGACGGACAACCAACATTCAGATTGATCTGCGTATAACCATTCTCAACAGCCATTGATGCACACTGAGCGAGCGCACTAGGATCATTGCCGCCAAGCTGTAACGCCACCGGCTGTTCAGTAGCATCATGAGCCAAATAACGATGGGCATCGCCAAATAGCAGTGCACCTGTCGTAATCATCTCAGAATACAACAAAGCATCTGGGCACAAGCGCCTCATCAAATAACGGTAATGTCGATGGGTATAACCCATCATTGGAGCAATTTGCAATCGGTGCATCATACCACCAGGTAAATGAATACTATTATTATGAAAAAGATATTATATCAGGATCATAGCAGAAAATCACCATAGAACACGCGTCTAATCAGCACGCAGAGTGTTTACGGCGCAAACGAGCTAGAGCATTGGTCATCAATGCATCTTTTCTCTGCCACAAATAACGGACCCAATCAGTAAATCGCTTACGAAACTGTCTATCTTTGACATAATCACCAACAAGCTGCATCTCTGCCAAACTATGTGACTCTAGATGCACCTCAATCGTACTCACTTGACCTGACAAAAGCAGCCAGACTGATACAAACCCTACATCATAAACCAGTGTCACATCCAAAAGTTGATCAACCGATTGCGCACATGCCTCAATAGCCAAGGCAAGACCAGCTGGCTGAGGAGATAATAAGTTTTCAAATCGCAGAGTCTTCTGTCTCGCTTTTTTATCTTCAGAAAACCTTGTTCCCTCTGCAAATACAGCAAGCGTTACCGGAGCGCTAGTAAGCTCTTGGCATTGCTTTTTTATCTTCTCACGTTGCTGATGGACAAGTTTAGGATTTTTGCGTACCGAATCAGTTGAGATTTTTTGAACAAAAATATAGTTCAAGAGATAACAGACCTGTCCCAAAAAAGGGACGTACATCAGTGATCGCTTTAGAAAAAATTTCACATTAGGAATGCGATCATAAAAAAATGCGAAAATAATCATAATATCAACATGAGAGCG
>DCKN01000085.1 GCA_002320385.1 Proteobacteria bacterium UBA1673 | reverse complement strand
TGTTCGGCCAACTTGCACATCGATGCCGATTACTCGAGTGGTTGCAATCTCAGCAGGAAACTTGTACGCCACTGCCCACCGTGGTGCCCTGGCAGTATTGCCAAGTTGCTCTTGTTGTGCCATATCGTTGACTTTTAGCACCACTCCGTCTATGCCATAGCCAAGAGTTGCTCGCTTATCCGCGATGCGATTGATATAGGTTTCTGCCGCTTCAAAAGTATTCACACACAATGACTCTCGATTGATAGGAATCCCAAGCTGCGCCAACTGTTGCATACTTGACCTATGCGTACTGGGCCATGGATCATCTTTTCCTGGGAAAGCGGTGTAGGCATAAAAACTGAGTTTTCGTTGACTGGTTATTCGGCTATCGTGTTGTCGTAAACTACCTGCAGCAGCATTACGAGGGTTGGCAAAGCATTTTGCACCTTGTTTTTCCAATAACTGGTTCAGCTGATCAAAATCATCCTGACGCATAAAGACTTCACCCCGGACCTCAAGTTGATTGGGCACGCTATCACCCAGTAGCGTGAGCGGAATTTGGCGAATGGTTTTTGCATTGAGCGTAATATCTTCCCCATATTGCCCATCACCGCGAGTCAGTGCTTTAATCAACCGACCTTGCTCATACCAAAGACTTATGGCTAGCCCATCTAATTTGGGTTCACACACCACTTCAAAACCGGACGGTATTTTTTCTTGGATACGTCTGAAATATGCTGCCAATTCCTCTGCACCAAAAGCATTGTCTAATGATAGCATGGCGCGTTGATGTTGTACGGTTTGAAATCCTTTTGCAACCACGCTGGAAACTCTCTGAGTGGGTGATGTTGCATCAACCAATTCAGGAAATTCCTGCTCTAGCGCAATAAGTTGCTTGACGGCATGGTCGTAATCATCGTCTGAGGCAATTGGATGATTTTCGACCCAATAGGCATGGTCCATTTTGGCAATCTCAGCTCTCAATTGCTGAATTTTACTTTTTTCATCCCGCATATCGATGACCCCGAGCCTGTTTGCGTTGAGGGGTATTGATTTGTTGGATGATCACGTCTTCAGCGATGAATTGAACATCTTTCCCCTCTTTGATCGGCAGCACCCCAAGCTTGACTTCAAAAAATGCACGATGTCGTGCTTTTCCCTCTTTGATCATCACCGAGACAGGCACCTTGATCCACCAGATTTTCCCCCGCTTTGAAGTATCTGTATGCATTGCAATTGGCCAGTCAAGCGCCATTGCCCGACTGGTGGCATGACGGTTTTTCATGTTAAGAAATGGACTGTTAGCGCGCTGAAATAAGAATTTATCAACTGTTTCCCATGCTTCGGGACTAAAAAACTGTGATGCGGCATGTCGATCTCTATGTAAATGCTCCCCACTGAAAGTGAACATATTCATACTGACTTCGTTGACCCATTGCGTCACACGATTGAATGCATACACATCTGGTTTTTTACTGGCGCTGGGAGTGGACTTGGCTATATGGGTGGGTATCGGCGGTGGTGTCTGCGAGCTGAGTGTCTGGCCCTGCTCGGGAATAATATCAACCGGCGATTGTATACTCGGGGGTTGGCTCGAGATCTGTTGCGGACTCGGTGTTGACGCATGTTGATCAGATACTCCAGCCTGACCTTTGTGGTCATTTTGTTGGGATGCTATTTGAGAATTAGCCAATATGAGTTGGCTGCCTGGACTATTGAGTTGATGAGTAGGAACTTGGTTGTTTGACTGACGCTCTGTGTTTTGACTATCAACCCACTTTTCAGGCGCTTTACTGGCTTGTCGACGACTCATCACCATTTTTTGTTGTGGAATATCTTCTTCGAAAAACGGTTTATTCTCATCAGCTTGACCCCATGACACTAAGCCACACAACAACATGGGTAGCAACCATCGGTAAGCATTGGGTGCTTGCGCACGATGACTTAAATAGATCTGACTGGCACCAAGTGCTTGCTCATGGATGTATTGTGTGTTCGAGCTTTGTATGCATTGACATACGCGCTGCCTCAAGCATTTATTATTAAGATCGGCCACTTTAGTCATTCAGCAGAAACGGGCTCTGCTAGTTGCCCCTTTGCGATAAAGTATTTGTTTCTACGCGCAAGATTGTCTTGGAATGGCTGTTGTTTGTCATCGAGCAACTGCCCGTCGAGATCATCAGCAAGGAAATGGCAGGTTTCAAGCATGCTATCGTATGCTTTACCGAGCGCATCTACACGATCTACTTCCAAAATAAACACAAGACCTTGGCATGTCAGCTTACCAGGCTCGCTCATATCAAATGTTCCTGGATTCGTCATTGACGCCACATGAAACCACAGCTCTCCGCTACCATCATCGTTTGCGAATCGCTGGAAGTGCTTTTTCTCCGAGAGATGTACATGATAGTTAGCGAGTGCTTGTAGTAGCTCATAGCCTAAAAAGTCTTTATCCTGATTGGGTACCAGATACATGACAACGTAAGTACCAATGGCTTCGACGGCAGCAGCATTTTTTTTGGATGTTGACGCAGTTGATGCTTGGATTTTAGAATCATGTTGCGCTGAGCCGTCAGCTTCGGCACCTTGTTGGTTGAATGCCTCGTCGTCAAGTATGTCACCATAGGCTTCTTCCTCGTCGAGCTCGTCTTCCTCTGGTTCTGTATCTTCAGCGTAGTATTCGTCATCATAGGTATGATCGCTGAGATCAGCCTCGGTGTCATCATAGTCTTCGTCATCGTAGTCTTCATCAAAACTGTGACTTTGCGCTTTGATAGCATTTGTATCCGATTGATCAGTTGAATGGTGATCAGGCTGGCTTTTTTCTGCGCTGGCCGTATCCATAGCGCGATTTGCAGCTTTTCGCTTGACGATTTTTGTTTTTTCCTCTGTTACTGTAGCGGTGGCTCCCTGCCCTAAACCGAACTGTTCCGATGACTTTTTGGCTGTGACTTGTCTGACCACATAAACGATTGATATGAAGCATAGTGGCAGTAGTATAATGCCGTAGTCTTGAGCAAACTCAATGATGAAGTCCTGAAAATCCATGCATGCTTCCTTGATCAATATTGACTATATTGGCAAAAAAACCTTGCTATTACAAGGTTAACATCGCTTAATCTCGTGATTATTACGGCCTTTTCGTATTGGATTTACATCACGGGATAGCCCCATCCTTTATTTGATTTTTTTCGGTCGCCATTTGGTTATTGATATCAACTATAATTTTGGTGTTACTATTTGTTGTGACAGCGCTAATTGTTGAGCCATTTCACTTGTATTTCCATCAGCTCTCACGTTGACGGGCAAGCATTCGGTGTTTGATCTGGGTCAATGTTGAACGACTATTTTCTCATGCGTCAATTACATATCTTTGATGCTCTAATCGCGACTGCTTTGGCAGGCGAATCTATTTTTGGCGCTCTCCATGTGTTAGACTCTCATATAATGCCCCGGTGGCACAGCTGGATAGCGCGATCCCCTCCTAAGGGATAGGTCGCAGGTTCGAATCCTGCCCGGGGCGCCAACTGGCCGGTAAGCAGACTATCGGCAAACAATAATGGCAATCTGCGTATGTGCTTTTGGCTGACAATTGTTAATGAGTCATTACTTAAGTTCGTCAACAGTCATGGTGATGTGCGTATTTCCCTTTGGCTGACAATCGTTAACGAGTAGACACTTGCGTAATGGCATAACGATTTTATGATAAATGCCTTGCCAACCACAACCAGAAAGGAAAGAGCATTAGCGATATCAATGTCGATCCAATCATGATATCAATAATCTGATCACTGACAACAGAGTGTTTCTTAGCCGCCATCGCTGCTATTCCTACAGTAGGGCAAGCTATCATCATAACGAGTGCAAATACTTGCGGGCTGCTAAGTGGGAAAAATGGTATCAGGGCTACGCCTGCAAGGGGCATAAGGATACTTTTAGCAATGATTGCTGACCATACCGAGATACGAAATCGCGTAAAGAACCCACTATCGATGTTCATTCCTAGGATAATCAGTCCAGTTGATGCAAGTACGGGGCCAAATTTATCCATGGTATGCATGATTAATGCTGGGGGACGCCACCCTATCACAACGCATGCTAGACCCGTTAGAATTGCTATCACTAGAGGGATATGTAATGTATTGATCAAGCTACTCTGTAGTGTTAAAAGCTCAGATCCTGACCTGCGCTGATCTAATTGGTATAATGGTACGATGATCAATGAAAACATCAGCATTGTAATCGTCACCCCAATAGCAAATGCAGGCATATATTGCTGGTGATTAGGCAGTGATAAAAAAATAGGCAGTGAAAAAAAGACTAAATTTGGAAAAAAAAATCGACGAAGAAAACGAAACGCTTGCATTACGAGAAAAGCGAAATAGTCTGAAAAGCAATATTGAACCTAATAAAAAAGGCCACTCAGTAACGTGTAAATGATCGCAAAATGCTTGGCTTGTTGGATATCGCTCAATGAAAACCGGCACACTGCAACAAAACTAATCATTGGTATTGGCACCTTCATAAGGTAATCCATGATCGCATTGCTCTGGTTTAATGATAAATAGCTTGTCGCTCTCAGACAGACACCGAATAGAACCATGCTAATGATGGGAAAAAAAGGTTAATCTCAGATATATTCATTGAAAAATTTTAGTGAAGCGCACGCTAAAAGCATCATGCATTCATTGCTTTCACCAAGAGATTTGAACAGAGCAATCTCTGCTCAAATCTCTAGCGTATAGATTAGGCCATATCCCAAACGCCGTTATCTAGGCAAGCGATGCCGTTCTTCACCGTAGAAGCACCACCTTTTGATTGCTTAATGGTGAATGGTCGACACTTCTTACCACTGTTTTGGTAAGGCTGGCTTACCGTCATGGTATATTGTGTCTGATCAACGTCGTTGACCCAGCTAGCACTGGCTTTAGCGAGCTTTGAGTTTAATGTCGATGCAGCCTGTTTGTCATTCTGCTGATCTTTATTGCGACCAAGTTCGCCACCAATGTAGCTACCAACAACTGCGCCAATAACCGGCGCAGCATCACTGTCTGAGACTTTATTGCCCACCAAAGCACCTCCAACACCACCGATTAGTCGTCCTGTATTTTCGTTACTGGTGTTTGGATCGTTACTGCACCCTGATAAAATCACCGAACATGCCAGTAAAACACCTATTGATTGTCTGATTTTCATTCCTATTTCCTCCTAGAAAACTGATAATATCACAGCATAACAATCCTATGATGTATAGCGCTAATGACGATTTTTACTGTAGGCAATGACTTAAGCTAGTCATAAGTCTTATTTTCTAGTTTGTTTGTAATTGATTTTGATTGGGCAATCTTAATAGGACATTGGTTACTTAGCGCGCGCTTTCTTTTGGGGCTGTATCATGATCTACCATCCTCACCTCATACCTCAACTAACTGTTCTATTGACATTAAATTTAATTCAGACTATCATCAAACGCTGATAATTTATAAGGATCTTAACCATGACAGCATCCAAACGCGCACTTTCTGACAACTCATTGTTCAATTTAATCACTAGGACCGATCTCGACAGGCAATCGTTTATTGCCTTGTTACGCTTTTACACAATTATCTTTGTGTCAGTGGCTTTTTGTTATTTTCAGAAACTATATTTAGTAACTGACCAGCCCATGCTTTACGGACCATTTTTTGTCGCTGCACTCTTTTTCAGCGAGCGTGTTTACCAGTGCTGTAGATCCTTTCTGGCAACGACTACGGGCTTCATCAGTATCGTACTAGGCTTTTGTACTAGCGCATTGATCCTAGCATTTGGCATTTTGCTACTACAGCGTTCCTATCCAAGTGCGGACATCAATCTGTATGTCTCTATTGCAGCTTTTGGCGCCATGCTTGTTCATGCCTGTGTTGCTAGAATGCGCAATCTTAAAGCGTCACTGGGCTTCATGCTTTCGCCACTTGCCATACTGCCAATTCCCTATGTGCTCTATGTTTTGGCATTCAAGGACACATTAGCTGACTGAGCGCTTGTTTGTGCGAAGACAAGCTGTTTTCATGCTTGCTTTGCGTGTGGCCGCCGTAATCCTAGCCAACTATGACGTCGATTTTCTCACCGCGAGCGTTGCTATGTCAGTGCTTAAGTAGGCTTGGATAAGTTTTGTCAATGTTGGTCTAACTCTCATCTAGACGCATCTAGACAGGTTGCGTAAGCACTTTTTAACCCCTTGTGTATTTGTCATCCGCAGTATGCAAAGCATAATAACCCTCCAGGGAAGCGTAACGATACTGTGCGCATGTCTCGCTGATGTTGCGTAGCTGTACCTACCTCGAAACAAAACGACGCATGGCACAAGGCACCATGCGTCGTAATTGTTATAGATGTTTTAAAAGCAACATCAAACAAAGATTGTTTGATCAAGCCTTTGCAGCGTCGCGCTTATGCAAGACTATAGCGCATTGATACTGTCCCTGTGAATATGGCGCCTAAGATATTAACGGCCGTCGATTTCCTTGTGGTGCTAGAGGTATTTGCGGTTTGCCCGTTGTTCGAGTATAGAACGAGTGGAAATGAGTACGCCATTGCAAATCGATCTGTTAGTTTTTGTGACAGTAAAAAACTCAAGCCCACACCGTATGGCGTATTGTTTACATTTTTTGCTATGTCATTAGTCGTATCATACCTGGTCCCCGACAAGCCCAACCCTGCGCTGATATTTTGTGTAACTGGTTTGGCGTAAGCTAGTTCAAATGTTGTATAATAATACCTGATATCTGATTTTGCAGTTGTGCTGCCACTTTCGGTGTAGGCATCCATGCTTTCTTTGTAGGTTCCTACAAGCGTTGAAAACTGCACACAATCTTTTGACACGTAAATCCCCCCTCCATTAGACACCGATACGGGCGTAACACTATCTGTTGGATCTGGAATACTCGCTGCCGAGCCAAGCTGTATGCCGTAACCGTATGCTGGGCACATAAGGGATTTTGGTGCTGCAGCTTTGTAAATTGGCGCAGAAGCAAAAGAAGATCCGCAAGCGATGATTGCGGCTGTGATAAGCAATTTTTTCATATCAATTCCAGTTTATGATACATGTAACTTAACAAAATATTAAGCAAAGTCAATCCTTCTTAAAAAAATTACTGAATTTTCATATATCTCGCGGCACGCCATCATCATAACCTTGATATTGTTTTCAGTGCATTCCAGAACAAAACACCTTGTCACAAGGATTCCTGACTTT
>DCKN01000064.1 GCA_002320385.1 Proteobacteria bacterium UBA1673 | reverse complement strand
GATAACCCCCTGTTAATGCCTCAATCTCACTGGTGTGGCTGTTGAGTGCGACTAGGGCGCCTTGCTCCTCTGGGATTTGTATCAGGTTACTTTGGCCATGTGCTTTTTTTAAGTATATTAGATCGCCCCTGTTTAAGTTGAGTGTTTGATACTTTTCTTCGTCATCTTTGCTACACCAGTTTTTGGATAACCAACACTCTCTACTGAGACTGAGCATGGGACAAAATGTTGATTTTTGCGTATCGATAGTTATCCACTCGTCTAAGGTATCGACAATCATGCTAGCTTGTAAATTGGACGCAACCCGGTTTTGTCGCATTGCTTTAGCCCATTGCCTATGTTGATCGTATAAATGCCAAAAGTTTTTATGTTTTCTGGATTTTTGCCAGCCGCTCTTTTTACTATTAGCTTCCAAACCATTTCGCAATGCGGCTACTGCTGCTATCTGTTTATCAGCATCGATGGTCGTGTGCACTTTTAGTCCTAATTCGTAGGCCTTGTCCCCAAACTGATTAACCATAGTCTGGCGCGTTAGATCAGCAATATAGCGGCCACTCTCATTAAGAAGCGTTACCTCTGTTTCTTGTTTTAGTACCACGACCTCTTGAGTGGCGATGTCAAAAATTTCTTGCGTGATGACATCTTTATCCAGCATTTTTCCTAAAATTAGATTTCTACGTGCCACTGCATAGGCTAGGTTGTCGATCGGGTTGTTGCGTGACGGTGATTTTGGTAGCCCTGCAAGCAGTGCCATCTCAGCAATTGTAAGCTCATCTAGTGATTTGCTAAAATAATTTCTGGCAGCGGCCGCAATGCCATAAGCCCTGTGACCAAAATAAATCTTGTTGAGATAAAGCTCCAGAATTTCATTTTTTGTGATGCTTCGCTCGATTGCTAGGGCGAGTAAGACTTCATTGATCTTCCTAAAGTATGTTTTTTCCCTGCCTAGGAAAAAGTTCCTTGCCACCTGCATCGTGATAGTGCTTGCACCTTGTCGCTTTTCACCCGTTGAAACAAGCTCACGTAATGCTCGACCAACACCGATTATATCGATTCCTGGATGTTCGTAGAAGCGCTGGTCCTCGGTTACAAGAAGTGCCTGTATGAAGTAATGGGGGACGTCTTCAATTTTAATTGGAATTCTGTGAACTTTGCCGAATGATTCGATGAGCTGGCCATCTCGGGCAAAAATCTGAAGTGGCTCTTGATAGCTAACCTGCTTCAAACTTCTGACATCTGGTAGGCTGAAATACATGTAGCTCAGTATGATTACACCAAGAAGCATCAGCTTGCCGACCCACAAACTAATCTTAGCCAGTAATTTACCCAAGATGTATCTCCATTGGATTCCCTAGTCATGATAATATTTTATGTGGAAATTTTCTATTTATTTATCTTTTTTCTTCCTTAAGAAGGCAAATAATATCTTACTTTTACCATGCCTGTCCTTTTTGATGCTCAAGTGTTATAGTAAATCTGGCTTTATTGGATTTTTTGTGACTGGGTCATCAGTTAGCTGTGAAGATATGGTGAATAAGTATTTTGTTTTTCTAATCGCTTTGTTTATGCGGACGTTGATTCGCTCAAGCACTCCCTATAGGGATTAACACTATGGCGAATTGGCTTGGATTTGACTACGGCAAACGGTTTATTGGAGTTGCTGTCGGCAGTGATTTGACTCACTTAGCTGAGGCGGTGAAGAGTCTTCCAGCCACTAAAGGTGTCCCGCACTGGGATGCGATTGATCAAGTTGTTAAGACATGGCAACCAGTGGGCCTTATCCTGGGTTATCCGCTTAACATGGATGGATCTGGGCAGAAGATGTCTCGCCATGTTCTTACTTTCAGAAAAAACCTTGTGTCACGCTATCAAATGCCTTGTTATTTGGTTGACGAGCGTCTATCAACTCAAAGTGCCAAAGAGATGGTGGGAAATCGACATAGTAAAGAGCAGCTCAACGCACTCGCAGCCCAGATTATTTTACAACATTGGTTTGATGAAGGCATGTCAAAAGAAAATCATTTTCTAGAATAATCCGCACTTTCACAAGTTGGCAGGGCTTGACCCTAGAAAGTTTTGTGAAAAAGTAATACACTAGGACTCCTTGTTTTATTCATATTAATTTTCTTATGGCAAGCGTCACAAGCACGACTAATAATGCGCCTGAGGCGTGGCAAGATTGCCTCGAACGTATCGCTGACAAAATAGAGAACAAGGATGACTACCATCAGTTGATTGCCCCACTACAGATGCTAGAGCGTCCTGATGGTGTGGTTGTTTATGCCCCGAATCAGTTTATCTTCGATCGGGTTCGTGATCAGTATCTATCGGTCATTGAGAATACCATTCGTATGCACAGCAGCATTTACGAAACAAAAAAAATTTCCTTGGCAATGGGCCACCCGTCCAGCCCTACTCAACCCACCTCTTCACCCGCAGCCAACCCTAAAGTTGCTGGAAAAGCGTCTAACCCCTACCCGCTTAACCCAAAGTTTTCTTTTGACCAATTTATCACTGGACGATCCAATGAGTTTGCTTTTGCTGCAGCGCAGCAGACGGCGGCTAATCCAGGCACTGCTTACAATCCATTTGTTATCTTTGGTAGTACTGGTCTTGGTAAAACCCACCTTATGCAGTCTATTGGCCATGCAGTTCTAGAAAAAGATCCAACGAAAAAAATACTCTATCTACATGCTGAAAAGTTTCTCTCTGAAATGATTAAATCGCTAAGACATGGCACGATGGATTCTTTTAAATCAATACTTTCTGACGCTGATGTCTTAATGCTCGATGACATCCAATTTTTTGCCAACAAAGAGCGATCACAAGAAGAACTGTTTCATCGGTTTAACGAAAAACTCGAGGATAATAAGCAAGTGATTCTCACAAGCGATCGCTATCCCAAAGAGCTTGATGGCTTTGAAGATCGTCTTAAATCTCGGTTTACATGGGGACTCTGTGTAGGCGTTGATCCACCAGAGCTTGAAACGCGCGTTGCTATCTTAATGCAAAAGTCTTCTCTACTGGGGTTTAACCTGCCAGAGAATGTTGCTTTTTTTATTGCTGACAAAATACAAACCAATGTTCGGGAACTTGAAGGCATATTGAAGCGCTTGATTGCCCATGCCAAATTCTCAGGCGAATCGATCGATCTCGCGTTCACAAAGAACGCTCTGAAAGATCTTCTAACGATTCATACCAGACAGGTTAGCATCGATCGCATTCAGCAAGCGGTCTCGCGTTACTACAAAATTAAAACCAGTGATTTGACAGGTAAGCGTCGACTTCAGTCAATAACCCGCCCGCGTCAGTTAGCCATGCATATCGCAAAATCACTGACATCTAAAAGCCTTCCGGAAATTGGTCGGTCTTTTGGTGGTCGTGATCATACAACTGTTCTTCATGCCTGCCAAAAAATTTCTAGTCTTCTTGAAACCGATGCGGATTTAAAGATAGACTATGATAACCTCGTAAGTTTACTGTCCAACTGAAAACAAGGAGAAAAAAATGAATACTCGTACTGAGGTCGATCGATCCAACGCCGCTGAATCTCAACCCAAGGCCGCTGCGCCAGACCTTGTTTTTTCCATATCAAATAAAGACCTTAGCAAGGCCCTCAAGGTACTCAGTGGCATCGTTGATCATACACAAGTCATTCAAATACTTGGATATATTAAGTGCGAATTGACTGGCAACCAACTTTCCCTCATTGCAAGTAACTCAGAGATTGAAATTCATATGACAGTGCCTGTGACTGATAATACTCAGTCCGAGACAGCTATTTTCACCCTACCCTGCCGTAAGTTGTTTGACATAACTCGATCACTTGATCCGGATGCAACGCTTCGTGTCAAACATACGGCCTCTTGGTCCGAAGTATCTGTTGGAAAAACACGGTTTAAACTTGCATCGCTACCTGCTGGCAATTTTCCGCAGCTCGCACTATTTTCAACCATTAAAACGGTCCAGATCTCTCAGAATGAGCTGTTATGGCTTCTTAATCGAACAAGTTTTGCGATGGCCAGCCAAGACGTACGATTCTTTCTCAACGGCATGCTGATTTCAGTTGGAGATACCTTGAGCGCTGTTGCAACGGATGGGCATAGACTTGCGTTGAATGATCTAACTGGACAAGCATTTTCGTCTCAAAATGGAGAAGCAAGTGATGCCTCAACAGAATCCCTACAGTTTATTGTTCCTCGAAAAACCATTCACGAGCTGAGAAAACACTTACAGGAAACCGATGAAACCATTGAAATCTCCATAGGTAGCCAATATATTTCAATTGTGACCGAAAGCATCTCCATTTATTCAAACTTGATTGATGGGCAGTACCCCAAGTATCAAAAGCTCATTCCTAAAAGCTTTAACCATAAAGCAACTGTATCGGTTGCTGCATTAAAAAAATCGATCACAAAAATGTCAATCCTTGCCAATGAGAAATTTCATGGCGCAAAATTCAATTTTCAGTCCGATCACCTTGTTATTTCTACCCATAACGTCAACCATGAGGAAGCCTTTGATGAGCTGCCAATCACTTTAGAGGGCGAAGCAATCAGTGTCGGATTTAACTTAATGTACCTCATTGATATACTCAATGTTGTCACAACCGAACAAATTGATATTAATATTGTTGATGAAAAAAACAGTGTTTCGTTTGAGGAAACAGACAGCAGTAAAGATAGCTTATTTATCGTCATGCCTTTGAGTATTTAACTGATACCGACATGGTTGTTGAACAAATACTATTAAATAAGTTTCGTCACTTTCACTACAGCCACTTTACTTTCAACCCCAAGACAAATTTGCTTGTTGGCCGTAACGGATCAGGCAAAACTTCAATCTTAGAAGCCTTATACTATCTTGCGTATGCAAAGTCTTTTCGTAGCCGCTCCGCTCATACGTTAATTAGCCACGACGCGTCCTGCCTTCAGATTGATGCTAAGATACAAACGCCTCAACATGCCCACTTTATTCAGAGTGCTTACGGCTCTAATAAGTCAGATTGCTCTTTAAAAATGGATCATGATGCGGGCGTCAAACAAAGTGAAATTGCCAAGCTTTTACCCGTTGTGTTTATTGATACAAGCACACATCGAGAGTTCTCGCAGACGCCTAAAAACCGCCGAGATTATGTCAATTGGTGTTGCTTCTATACCGCCTCCGCATATCATACTGATCTTGCCAAGTACCAGCGTGTGCTGCAGCAGCGCAACCAGTTACTAAAGCAACAAAAGCTGTCTGGACAGAATATGTCGTCGCAGATTGCATCATGGACTGAGCCATTGATTCACTATGGCCAACGCGTTCATGAAGCAAGACTTGATATTATTGCGTCTCTCAATGCACAATTGATGAAACACTGGTCATATTTTTTTTCATTTGATTCAGCAAGTATTGAGTACCATCCGGGCTGGAATACTGCGCATAGCTACAGCGATTGCCTTCAACAAGCGCTTGCTCAAGATATTCAGTATGGTTATACGCAAAACGGTCCGCATCGCGCTGATATTCACTGCATGACGCATCAAAATGAATTGATTTTCCAAACTTTTTCGCAAGGCCAGCAAAAGCTTTTCTCCTATCTTCTTCGCTTCATTCAACTTGATTTAGTTGCCAAAGAAAACAGATCGCATCGACTTTTGCTAATTGACGACTTACCCGCAGAGCTTGACGTTGATAATCAGGGTAAAATCCTTGACTACTTGCAAAATATTGACTGCCAGAAGTTTATTACCGCTCTCAGCTCAGAGGTTTTTGACAAGAAGTTTACTGAACAGGCGATTTACGTTGACGCACCCAAGCCTAATCAAAATTGTATAGAGCCCGTAGACTATCGCGCTCTGACTATTCAGGAGTCCAGCTGAAAACCTGTATTTAACTATTGCGACAATCAGTCGGTTCCACTAATGGTTGCTGTTAACATCCAAATAAACTTCTCGTGCGCCTGTAATCGCTCGATAATCATGTCTTCTGTTGCAGGATCTTTTTCTGTTATGGCCGATTGAATGGCAAGCTTTAGCGATTTGCATAGCTTTTGGTTGCAGTCGATTAAGTGCTGGCAAGTTGCCTTCGTGTTCAACATAGTGACATCATGCGCTTCTATCGTGGTTAAGTTGCTGTAAGCTGGCAATCCGCTGGGCGCGGTATGCCCGATTGCGCGTATCCGCTCTGCGAGCAAGTCTATTGCTTCGACCATATCCACATACTGACTCTCTGTCATTTGATGCATTCCATAAAATGTATTACCAGTAAAATTCCAATGCACGTTCTGTGTTTGCATCAGAACAACATAGGTGTCAGCTAGCACAATTTCTAGCTGATGAAAAAGTATGTTTTTGGACATTATTTTCTCCTGATTTCATTGAGATTTTTATCATATACTGATCGTACTTTGTAAAGCAAGAATTTTGAAATTTTAGCCATAATGTGGTATTATAGTGCCACTACATTTAATAGGCTACAGCAATGAGCTCAGCACAAGACAATAAACAACAATCTTACGATTCATCCAATATTAAAGTTCTAAAAGGCCTCGACGCTGTGAGGAAACGCCCAGGGATGTATATCGGTGATACTGATGACGGAACGGGGCTTCATCATCTTGTTTATGAAGTGCTCGATAACTCGATTGACGAACATCTTGCTGGGCACTGCGACCATGTTAAAGTTGCCATTCATGCTGATGGTGCTGTGACGATTAGTGATAACGGTAGAGGTATCCCTGTTGATATTCACCCAGAGGAAAATCGTTCCGCCGCGGAAGTTATTATGACTGTCTTGCATGCTGGCGGGAAATTTGATGATGACGCCTACAAGGTATCAGGGGGCTTACATGGTGTTGGCGTCTCAGTCGTTAACGCGCTATCTGAAAAACTCGAACTAGTCATCGAAAAAAACGGTAACCGCTACTTCCAGAGTTACAAGCTTGGCGTGCCTGATGCGCCGCTAAAGATTACCGGAGAGTCAGATAAACACGGCACCACGGTATATTTCAAGCCCTGTGCAAAAATATTCACCATCACTGAATATAGCTACCAGCAAATTAGTGCAAGGCTCAGAGAGCTCGCTTTTCTTAATGCAGGTATTCGAATTGATATCCATGACGAGCGTTCTGATACGCAAGACACCTTTTTTTATGAGGGCGGGATTCAGACTTTTGTGTCTTTCCTAAACCAGAATAAAAATCCTATCAATCCCGAGGTTTTTTCTTTCTCGACAACTAAAAATGAAATCAATGTTTCTTGCGCCTTACAGTGGCAAGATGGCTACCAGGAGAACGTCTACTGTTTCACTAATAATATTAAACAAAAAGATGGCGGAGCACACCTGTCTGGTTTTCGTTCTGCACTGACCAGGGTCCTGAATAAGCATCTGGAAAATAACGATAAAAAAGGAAAATTTTCTCCAGTCCAAGGAGAGGATATTCGCGAGGGCCTCACTGCCATTGTTTCTGTTAAAATGTTTGAGCCGAAGTTTTCATCACAAACAAAGGATAAGCTCGTTTCATCTGAGGTTAAGTCTATTGTTGAGTCATCTTTCTCAGATGCGATGGAAGAATACCTTCTAGAAAATCCTAAAGTCGCCAAGCTAATTTCCCAGAAGGTCATTGATGCTAGCCGGGCACGTGAGGCAGCAAAGCGTGCGCGTGAGATGACACGTAGGAAGAATTCGATTGAGCTATCAAACCTCCCTGGTAAGCTAGCAGACTGTCAAGAACAAGACCCAACCAAATGCGAGGTGTTCATTGTCGAAGGGGACTCGGCTGGAGGCAATGCTAAGCAGGGACGTGATAGGCGCTGTCAAGCCATCCTGCCTATGCGCGGTAAGATATTGAATGTTGAAAAGGCCCGCTTTGACAAGATGCTATCGAATGATGAGATTGGCACGCTCATCAAAGCGCTCGGTTGCGGTATTGGCAACGAGGGCTATGATCCTGAAAAGTTGCGCTATCACAAAATTGTCATCATGACTGATGCGGATATTGACGGCGCGCACATTCGTACACTTCTATTGACATTCTTCTACAGACAAATGCCAGAAGTCATTGAAAAAGGTCATGTCTATATTGCCCAACCCCCACTTTACAAAGTGACCCAAAAGAAAAATGATATCTACATGACAGACGATGAGTCGTTACAAAAGTTCTTAGCCTATGGTGCTATAGAAAGCGCGGCACTCTTTCTGGAAGACAGCGCACCACCAGTTGGCATGCCGCAAATGGAAAACTTTTGCCAACTCTATTGGCAAGTGATGCCTGCGCTTGACCGCTCCGCTCACTACTATCCTAAGGCCTTTATTAACTCTTTACTCGTCTGCCCACCCTTTCCGTTTGAGCAAAAATCTAATCGAGAGGCGATTGAAACCTGGTCACTCGCGATTACTAAAGAGCTAAAAATACAAGCTCAGAAATCTGCTCATGGTTTATCAATTGATGTTATTGAAGCCCAGGACCACCAGGGACAGCAGTGCTACAGCGTTGTTGTAAACAAGCATATGCATAATAAGCTTATGGCATCCTACCCTGTTCGTCCGGACTTTTTTGAGTCCAAGGACTACGCATTAATAGCAAGGACATCCGCCCAAACCTCACATCTATTCACCGATGAAAGCTTTCTGAAACTTGACAATACGCAAAAGAAAATTGGAAACCTTCAAGATCTCATTGAATTACTAGATCAATCCATGCGTAAAAAAGTTACGATTCAGCGTTACAAAGGCTTGGGGGAGATGAGTGCCGATCAGCTTTGGGAAACCACTATGGATCCTGAAAACCGCACGCTTTACCAAGTAAAAATTGACGATGCCATTCATGCAGATCAACTCTTCTCAGTCCTTATGGGAGACCATGTATCACCGCGCAAACAGTTTATTGAAACCAACGCGCACCTAGCAGAAAATATTGATACATAAATAATAGCCTTTCATCTGGTGTCCTCACCATAACTGCGCTACGTTATTAACAATGACCATATGGAGTAATTGTGATGAACCCATTTATACTGACAATGTCACCGGCTAAGCGCTTTCACCAAGACCCTACTCCGATCGACCAAGCGACGCATGCGCACTTCAGCAGCATGGCCGATCATCTTGTGGAGCAGCTCAGGCCACTAGGTTCAAAAGAATTGAAATCGATGATGTCAATCAGTGATACCATTGCTGATCTTAACGTTAAACGATTTCAAACCTATCAGCTACGCGCACCACAAGTGGGCTCATCGGCCGCGATGTTATTTGCCGGTGACGCCTATCAGAGCCTTGACTTTCAATCTCTCTCTGACTCAGAAATGGTCTATGCGCAAGCGTGTCTTTTCCTTCTATCAGGTCTATATGGGCTATTACGCCCCCTGGACCTCATACAGCCCTATCGACTTGAAATGGGATGCAACACCAAGGACGTTATCGATAAGACGCTCTACGACGTCTGGAGAGAGCCACTAACCGCCTACCTCAATCAAATAATTGATGATTATAGCTTCAAATACCATCTAAATCTCGCGTCGACTGAATATGCCAAAGCAATTGATGCGCAACGTCTCACAATCCCCACAATTGATATCGTCTTCGCAACACCCCATGCTTCGACCTACAAAGTGATTGGCATTAAGGCGAAGAGAGCTCGAGGCGCTATGGCTCGACATATCATCCGATCGAGACCGCAATCAATTGAAGCCATCAAGGAATATAATCTTGGCTATCAATTCAACCCAGGGCTTTCCACAGAACACCGCTTTGTCTTTCTGGAAGGCTAATTGCGCCACCTGCACCCATGATGATTCACGTGGAACACATGCTACTGACCTTCCTATGATTGTGATATCGCCACAACGCATGCGATCAATAATGCTATTATCGCTTTCACTCAGCGACGCCTGTTAATCTCGAATTGCCGATCCAAATATAAATCTCTTGCTTGGCTTCTAACCTTAACTTTGTAGCCTTGTGAACAATTGGGTGCGCACTAATCACCCGGCATGCTATCTAGTATCCGCGAAGTTTAGCTCTAGCCAATCATTGGTGTTTTTATTTTCATATGGGATAGATACGATTATGGGCACTTGAGCCGATCATCGTCATTCAGATATTATGACAACGCTATCATTTCCTCACTCTTCCACCACTGCATCAATGCTTGCTACAGGATCGTACTTTATCGAGATACGCCATCTTAAATCTCAAATTTCGATCTTAAAGATAATCAACGCTGTATCTGAACACACTTGTTTTGTTGTATGAACACCATATAGGTTATTATTATGCCCGCCACCAAAACTGATCATGTCACTCCATACTGCCGTTTCGAGATTTATCTCACATTGATTCGTCTAACCAATCTAAAAAGTTTATGCTCTAGCTGGCCACCATATATCAGCCAGCTAACCCCCTCAGCCTGTTCACGTCTCTAAACATACGAATGGATTCACGTGGAACATAGAGGTTATCTTCTGGATCTTACACCCTCTTACCGTCGCATGCATATTTGATTAACAACCTAACACCGGAACATGATACGTCTAGAAAGGTTTGCTTCGTAATGTTTATGTTTCGCAATGTGCAAAATGACGCGATAATTGCCGCCAGAGGTCTGGGCTTTTAGCGTTTGCACGACACCAGGATAATGACCGGTTCCACAACGCATGACTCAACGCATCTGAGCATGCCATTTCACTCATTCTAGAATACCCAGGTGTTCCGCGTAGACCAAACAGGGACTGCGGACCAATATAATCATAAGAGTGCTCAGTAAAAGCTGCATAAAGCAACGGTAAAGCAGCGGATAAACTCGACGGTTGCATGAGACCGAAATGATATCCGATATTCAACAAAAGTGGATTATAGTTACCCTTCACAAGAGCCTTCGCGGATTGAGCAAAGCCAGAAAGGACAGTATGCTTATTGATATTAGTTACAAGGTATCCGGGATGTGACGCAATCGCACGGTATACCGCTCCTGTTAATTTGGCATGACGCCTAAGTGAACGGGCGAATAGAAGATTAGCGAGCTTGCTGTCAGCGTATGCAGATTTTAACGCCCTCGTTTGTGGGTTGAAGTATAAATCAAAGTTACCTGACGCCGCATAATGTGCCACGGAACTCTGCATGATAATACGTGAATCCCGCGTTTTTTTCAGAAGCGGCAGAAGCGCAGTGACCAAAGCAAAATGCCCGGTATGATTGACAAAAAATGTTTTATTTAGATTCTGGCTATTGGTCGTCGAATAATCAAAAGCACCGCCCGCATTTGCCACGATAACGTCAAGCGGAACATGCATACGCATGATGCGCGCTATTGCATCCTCACAACTAGAAAAGTCGGCTAAATCGCAATGCACATATCTGAAATTCCCGCCAGGATTTGCTTGCAAGCAGCATTCAATTAACGCCTGTGCTTTAACACATGAACGCGCAATAATGATTAAACTCGCCTGTTTTCGTGCCATCGCTAAGGCGGCAGCTTTACCAATCCCATCTGTAGCGCCAGTAATCACCACCATAATATGTTTTAAATTGGGCAAGGATTTGAGCCAATGCTCTGCATTGTGATCTGAGGATGGCAAGCTAATCATATGGTCACTCGGTTTAGACCGTATATTATACCGGATCTGATACAATCATCAATGATTCACGTGGAACATGTCTAAATACAGGAAGCATGGGTTAGAGGGATATTTTTTCTAGATAAGGTTGCCTTCAATGCGCGTAATGAAATTTGATAGCCAATGATTTTGAAAAGATTCAGCTGGCAGCTCTCATGAAGGCTCTCCTCGGATTAGCAGTAAATAGAAATTTGGCACGCCTCTCGTGATGATTCACGTGAAACGCCCACTATATTTCGACTGGATCTCGCTCAAAAACAATACTAGAATATTGCCTTTCCGTTCTTTTGAGCTGCGACACCGATTGCATGATAGCATGCATAGAAGCTGTTTGGCTAGATTGAATAACCACAACAGCCCTGTGCATGCCATTTAACTTGGCAAACAGACTCGGCATTGGGCCAATAATTGTGCAGTTTTTGTGCTCGACATTGAGACGCTTGACGAGCATTGCAGCCAACTGTTGCGCTTTGTCCATCGTGGCAGAAGTAAAGTATACAGCAAGCTGTGCAGTGTAAGGAGGAAGGCTGTACTGCCGTCTTTGATTGAGGAGATAAGCAGCGGCATCATCATACTGATGCTCTCTAATAAATGACCAAAGAGGATGGTCTGGGTAATTGGACTGGATGTAAACAACGCCCTGCTCACGACCTCGGCCACTTCTACCGATAACCTGACCCATTTGCGCGAGCAGAGTCTCGCCTGCTTTATAGTCTTTACTTTTGAGTGACTGATCTGACTCTAGTACGATTACCGTGTTGAGGTCGTCAATATGATGCCCCTTAATCAGCATTTGCGTTGCTACAATGATCTTATGACCCGGCTTGTGTATTGTTCCGAGCGTGGCAGATAGCTGCCCCCATGTCCCGCAAGTGTCTCGGTCCATTTTGATGACCGGTACCTCAGGAAAATGCTCTTGAAGAAATATTGATACCTTTTCAGTTCCCTGACCCAGAGGGATACAACTGTCTGTATGACATTGTTGACATTGGCGCGTGACCGCATCGACAACCTGGCAGCGATGACAAGCCATGCGCTGCTCGGCTTGATGATAAGTAAAGGGGCGGTCACATCCAGGACACGTTATAGCCTGGTCGCAAGTAGGGCACCATAGACAGGGCGCATAGCCACGACGGTTAAGAAAGACCAGCACTCGCTGGCGTTTGTCTACTGCCACCTGAATGGCGTCAAGTGCTACCCGGGAGAAGCCAACACGGCACTTCTCTTCGTGAATGGGAATGATCTCAACTTTGGGCATACGCACGTCCGTGTAGCGTGATAGCAAGGAATGTTGAGTCAAACGCGCATCGTTGATTAGCCTGAGACAGGCGAGACTTGGCGTAGCAGACCCCAAGATCAGCTGACAGCCATCAGCCTTAGCTCGCATAAATGCAGCCCCTCGAGCCGAATAACGAATTTGAGAAAGTTGCTTGTATGAAAGATCATGCTCCTCATCCATGATGATGACCGCAAGATTAGCCATGGGAACAAATAATGCTGACCGTGTTCCTATGAGCAACTTGATATCGCCATTTGCACACTCTTTCCAGATATGCGCACGCTGATGATCCGACAGCGCTGAATGCAGCATTGCGATGTGACACGCGTGTATAAAAGTTTCAAACTTTTTATATAACTGCGGGGTAAGCCCGATTTCAGGCACTAAGAGCAAAACCTGGTAACCAAGACTGATCCAGTGTCGAGCACAAGCAATATAAAGGTAAGTCTTTCCGCTACCAGTGACACCATTGATGTAATGAATGCCCTTTGGCGCAAGCATTATTTTTTCAAACACTGTCTTTTGTATATCTGATAGAGCGGGCGGCTCTAGTATTTTTTTGCGCTCGGTATCATCGCCGGCCTCGATGGCGATCTTATCTAGACATTGCTGAATGGTGACTGACTTATAACCCTCATAAAGCATCTGCGAATATCGCATACAGCCGCGCTGCTTCAACCGCCGATAAAGCCTTTGAGCAGAGCTCGTTAATGCACTTTCTTTCGATGGATTTAAGGGCAGGGCATGACACCACGTGGGCGAATCAACGTCATCCATCGCCCATAACCGTTTGGGAATGACCATGGTTAATAACTCAGAGATACTGGCGCCATAATAGTTGGCGAACTTCAGATAAAATGCTTCAATGTTTGTGAGGTCAATACGATTTCTAGATATGGACTTTATTGTCTTGGCTTTGTGCAATGGCACATCAAGGCTAGCGGTCGTTTGTATCACAATCCCAATACTGGTTGACTGGCGGTAGGGGACCTCAACAATGACGCCACACGGATAGTCACTGGCAGTTGTGCCAGGCATAGCAAGATAATCAAGCGCGAAAGGGAGTTTCTTTATGATTATTTTGCAAACTAACATCTGCAGATTCAATGAGGCAGGGCCGCAGCATAACATATTTCATTGCCATTGTCGCCATCGTTGAGCAGCGATATGGCGCAACTTTTCACACCGTCACGACTTGATTAGCAGAGTCTTAGAAAACTGCGGCTGTTGATTGAGTAAATAGTCCAGTATAGCTCTGCACAGACCGATTGATGCCATCGATAAATTTTTTAATTTGAGTTAACCGTGATCGCGCGCTGGCCGTCGCTTTACTCGTGGGCAACCTGTCTTGCTTTGTAGGCATTATTCTCTGAGAACTGGTGACAGGCTCATCCTCGAGCTCAGATATCGAAAATATCTGACGGGCAAACAGGATTTCACCAAGATAGATCTTATAAACTCTTTCGAACTGATACCATAGATTCCGCGCAACCTCTCCCATTAACTTCATAGGCGTATCAATCGATTGGACATGATTCGCAAGAGGAGATCCCTGGTAGCGACTAATCGTCAGCAACGAAAAAGCTGCTGCAGGAGACGGCACGTAGCCGACGGTTGTGGTAAAATAAATATTATTTGCGAAATGCATGCCCCACGACATCTCTAGACCACCGGATAAATACGTAATAATTGC
>DCKN01000031.1 GCA_002320385.1 Proteobacteria bacterium UBA1673 | reverse complement strand
TATTTTGTTTCTTATTATGACTATTATCAGCCCGAGGCTTATGTGCCGAGCTCGGACACATTTATTGAAAAAGATGCTTCGATCAACGAGCATATCGAGCAAATGCGATTGTCTGCGACAAAGTCCATTACGTCACGGTCTGATGTAATTATTGTTGCAACCGTGTCAGCAATTTATGGCTTGGGCGACCCAGAGGCTTATGCTGATATGTGCTTGCGTGTATCATGTGATCAAACGATTGAGCAGCGTGAAATTATACAAAGTCTCGTCAAGATGCAATACAAACGTAATAATTACACGATTGAGCGTGCTGCTTTTAGGGTGCATGGTGATGTGATCGATGTTTTTCCAGCAGAGCATGAGTCTTCAGCGATTCGAATCGAAATGCTTGATGATGAGGTTGAGCGTATTGTCGAGTTTGATCCATTAACTGGTGTGCATATCAAAAAACTTGACCAGTTTACGTTTTACCCTAAAACACATTACGTAACGCCCAAAGAAAAGGTTGATAAGACTATTGACTTAATAAAGGCTGAGCTTAAACAAAGGATCGATTATTATCATAATAATAACCAACTATTAGAGGCTGAGCGAATACGGCAGCGGGTTAATTATGATCTAGAGATGATGGTCGAGTTAGGCTATTGTTCTGGAATTGAGAACTATTCGCGTTATCTTTCTAGTCGTGAAGCTGGGGAAGCACCGCCGACACTCTTTGATTACTTGCCTGCAAACACCCTCGTAATCCTCGATGAGTCGCATGTCACTGTTCCTCAGATTGGTGGGATGTATGCTGGAGACCACTCACGGAAGACAACACTTGTCAATCACGGATTTCGTTTGCCTTCGGCACTAGACAATCGGCCTTTAAAATTTGAGGAATACGAGGGATTTGACTATCAAACTATCTATGTTTCAGCGACACCAGGGCCCTATGAAATTCGGCAATCGCCAGAGCCTATTGAGCTGGTTGTTCGTCCTACAGGGTTAATTGATCCAGAGATTATTGTTAAGCCTGCCGAAAATCAGGTGCTTGATGTTTTTGGAGAAATTCAGGATAGGGTGTCTCGTAAGGAGCGTGTGTTGATAACCACGTTGACAAAAAAGATGTCTGAGCAGCTGGCTGACTACCTCGCTGATCAGGGTGTGAGAGTACGTTATCTACACTCTTCTATCGATACAGTAGAGCGTGTTGAGATTTTGCGTGATCTCCGTAAAGGTGTGTTTGATGTTCTGGTTGGGATCAATCTGTTGCGCGAGGGAATCGATCTGCCTGAGGTATCTTTGGTGGCTATTTTTGATGCTGACAAGGAAGGTTTTCTACGATCGGATCGATCCTTGATTCAGACAATTGGTCGTGCTGCTCGTAATCAAAACGGTCAAGCAATCCTTTATGCTGACAAAATGACTCGATCAATGCAATATGCAATTAATGAAACGAACCGTCGGCGTGCGATTCAAGAAGCTTATAATAATGAACATAATATTACGCCTCGTTCTATCAAGAAGGCAATTCATGACCCAATGGCACTTGATACAGTTGGTGAACCAGATATTGTCTCTCTGTCACAAAATGAAGAAGATGCACTTCTGGATACATATCACGATGTCTCCAATAAAGGGTTATCGACCGAGCTCAAGCGATTAGAAAAAGAGATGAAACAATGTGCTGAGCAATTGGCGTTTGAACAGGCTGCATCCATAAGAGACCAAATTGAGCGTCTAAAGAAATTGATGTTTACTGCAAAGTGAACATTCTGACTCAGCCATTGAGCCTTGCTTGGTTAGTTATTTGTTGGTTAATAAGAACTTCGATGTATTGAACGCAAACTTTAAGCTTATCGCGTATCGAAATAACGCAATTGATACGCCGATGTAGACGTTACACCATAGTAAATATGCGATATGCTTCTCAAAGTCGAACATAACAATCAGTATAGCTGCTGCCCCAAATATTCTGGAGGGTGAAAAAAAGCTGATAAGATATTCTTTGTTAAAATCGATGCTTGGTTTAACGTACTTGAATAGCTTCATATTGATCGTGTACCAGATAAAGTAGGACAACAACACAATGGTAAAGTAGCTTGACGGAACAATCGACAGATCGTTGAGTCGGTTGGTATAGTATAGGTAGTGAAAGTAACTGGAGTTTTTAAAGAAGTAGGGCACTGCGTAGTAATAAATCAAGAGGCTGGTGGGATTTAGAATCGCGTCTATGGTTAATCGTGTGTACAGGCATATGGATTGAACAAAAGGAAATCGTTCTTTTGGTGCAATGCTTAGTGCGGAGCACAGTAGAAGGTAGGCAGACCAAATTGGGCTGATAATTGCGAGCATGTACACCGTCATTAGGGGCGTATACGCAAGCCCAAGGCTATCTTGGTGTGCAATTAAAAATTCGGTGAGCGTGCTCATGGTGAAAATCCTGTTCTTAAGATTATTTTAATCAGTTTTTTAACATAATGCAAATATGATAGCATCTAAAGGTGGTTTATTCCAAGACAGATTCCTTTCTTTTTATTAAAATATGACGGCTATAAAATACAATGATGTGCGATCTTCGTTGCTAAAAATCCTCATATGTGGTAGAATTTTCAACTGTTTTCATGCTTTAACTGTCTGATGTTATGTATTAATAATATTCTTTTCTTTGCTCAGGTTTTTGTGGTTTCAGGCATGTGTTTATTGTGTCGTAGCTTTGGACTAGCTGCGATGGTCAGTTGGTTGTGTTTGCAATCTATTTTGGCTAATTTGTTGGTGCTGAAGATGGTCACGCTTTTTGGGTTAGATGTCACTGTTTCTGACGCATTTATGATTGGTTCACTATTTAGTCTTAATTTAATTCGTGAGGATTATGGTCGTGCAGCTTGTCAGCAGGCGATTCTAACTTCCTTGTTTTGTCTCGTCGTCACTATTTTATTATTTTGGCTACATATGGCTTTTACGCCGTCTACGTCGGACCAGATGTCTCAACATTACCAGCATATTTTCTCTGCTGTGCTCCCGATTATGCTTGTATCCGGATGTGTTTTCACTTTTGTCCAAATTTTCGATTATTATTTATTTGGCTATCTTAAATCGACGATGGGCCAGGATAATCTAACATGGAGATTATTCATCAGTCTTGCTAGTAGCCAAGTTTTAGATACTGCGCTGTTTACTTATTGGGCGCTTGGATCTTGGGTCGCTTCTTTCATATCAGTTTTCTTTTGGAGTTATGCTTTGAAAGTCATGATTACCATTATTTTGTCGCTCAGTGCGCGTTTACGTCTTTCGACAGGTGAATTATTCACAAGGTTTTCTAGATATGTTCAAATTTGAGTTATTACATCAATCCAAGCGCTCACAAGCAAGGGTAGGAAGAATTCACACACCGCATGGGGTTATTGATACGCCCAACTATGTTCCTGTTGGAACAAATGGCGTGCTCAAAGCTGTTGATAATGCAATGCTTGCCACGCTTAATTGTCAACTGATGTTTTGTAATACTTATCATCTTGCCTTGCACCCAGGTGCAGATATCGTTGAAAAAGCTGGTGGTCTGCACCGCTATATTGCCCGTAATCAGCCTATTATTACTGACTCTGGTGGGTTCCAAGTATTCTCGCTGGCCTATGGTTCTGTTGCGAGTGAATTAAAAAGTCAAGGTCTTAAAAAATCGGATAATGCGGTCCTTAAAATCAACGAGTCAGGGGTAAAGTTTCGTTCGTATCGCGATGGCCAAATCATGGAACTTACTCCAGAAAAATCAGTTTTACTTCAAAAGCAACTCGGTGCAGATATTATAATTCCCTTCGATGAGCTTCCCCCATTTCACTGTGATGCATTGTCATTGAAGCGTTCATTTGCTAGAACACATCGTTGGCAGAAGCGCTCTTTGGATACACACCTTAAAAATCCAAAGAATCAGGCGATGTATGCTGTCGTTCATGGTGGTCTTGATCAATCCTTACGTCAAAAAAGTTGCCAGATTCTGACAGATCTTGCTTTCGATGGGTTTGCCATTGGCGGTAGCCTTGGGAAAAATAGAGACGATCTTTTTCAGGTATTATCACATTGTACACCAAATTTACCGTCTGCTTTTCCAAGACATTTGTTAGGGATCGCTGATATTCCTAGTATTAATCGCGGTGTCACATTTGGTATTGACACGTTCGATAGTTGTTATCCTACCAAAGCAGCAAGACATGGTGTAGTTTTTGTCGGTGATGAGAAAATAAAATTGACCGCTTCGCGGTTCAAAGAAGATTTTACTCCGATTGATCCTAGCTGCACGTGTTGGACTTGCCAACATTATACCAAGGCGTTTTTACATCATTTGTTCAAAGCGCACGAGCCAAGTGCTTACACCTTAGCGACTATTCATAATATTAAAGCCATGATGAATAAAATGGCTGCGATAAGAGAGCAAATACTCAATGATGAATTGTAGCATTGTTAAAATCTCGTTGACTTGCGATTGTAACCCGTTACACTGATATTAAGATATTTTTAGTCTAGTGTTTTTTGTATATGAAAGAACTTAATCCATTGCACGATCTTTTCTGGCAACGTCTTGGAAAGTTTTTCAAGCGTCTTGGTCCAATCGTTCCTATAGCCAGTTGGGCTTGTTATTTGATGCCGTCGCTGTCTAGTGGTCGGAGTTTGCAAGTATTTTATCTTTTTTTTGTTTTTCTGACAGGTTATTTTTGTTTTGTTCACCCGCGCAATCTAGAGCAAAAACTTGAAGGGCAGTTATACGCAGCTGGTAGTCGACAAAATCATCAAAAAAAATTGACGGTATTAATTGATGCCTTTTTCATAGGTCTGATTACATTTAGTCTTGCATGTTTAATGTGTATCATGATCTTTAGACTTCCTGCAACGCCTTTATATGAACTTTTACTTTCTGAAGAACCTTTTAACTTACCTACGACGATTATCTCTGTATTTAGCGTGGTCGTGGCTGCGTTGAGATACGACCAGAAATATCATGCTTTATCATTGAAAATGAATGCATATTCTTTACACTTGCATCGTGATGATCTTCGAGTTGATTTGCTCAATAGACAATTGCATGATGTTATCTTACTAAAACATCGTGTTGTAAGAGTTGTTTGTGATTGTTTGGTAGTCTTTTATAACATATTTTTTGTTGGATTTTCCCTAGGGATGATGTTTTTTAGTGCTCAGCTTCAATTGTTACTGAGGGGGTTATTCATATGGAAAATGATCGGTATTTCATCGCTTATGACTGCTAGAATTTCATATGCAAACAAAAAATTATCAAGTGACTATCTTGCCGAGAAGCTCTCTGCCATCGCAAGGCTTCGTTGGGATTCTGCAATGAGGATCTTTACAGCCGGCGATGATTCCCCTGAATCACCTGCAAACCATCTATAAATTACGAATAATTTCAGTTTTTCCCTAGATTATTAAGTTTTGATTACCTATAATTTGTATGTATTAATTTAATTTGGGTAATGAAACAAATACGATTATCTTCTATTTACTCATATAACCGGTGCTTGCTTGCTTTGGTATCACTAACGCTATTTGGTTATGCAGATTCGCAATCCTCATATACGCCTTATAAGATTAGCATTGAGTATGCGCCAAGCTATTATCGTTACGAGGAGAAGGTTTTCAATGAAGAGACAGGGTCTAAAGACTATTTTATGTCTCTGACCAGTGTGCCTGTTATTCACGCGTTTACATTGGACTATCGACGATTCATTCATCATGATTGGTTCACTCAGACATTGGCAACTGTTGTCTTAGGTAATGTGGACTACAACAGTGATGGTTCAGGTTATGTAAATGGCGAAGATAATTTGATTTTTACGCTCGATAATAGCATGAATTATTGTCATAATAATACATTTTGTAGCAGTGTTGGTTACGCCTTTCGATATCTTGACAATGATTCGGGGTTGTCAATGACTTCAACCGGTAACTCAGGCTACGAGAGAGAAAACTTTTTGCATTTAGTTCCAGTTGGTTTTAGCTACCGTCACCCTTTATTTTCTAGTAAGTTATCTTCCTCGCTTATTCGATGGAAATATTATTATCTTCTGGATGGTTGGCAGATTAGCCACTTATCAAATTACTCTAGTTGTGATAGTGATTTGAAAAATAAGCAGAGGAAAGGGTTTGGCATTGAGGCATCTTTACGCTTGTATTCAAATGACAGGAAATGGTTTTATGGCGCCAATGCACAATACTGGAAAATAGATGAAAGTGATGAAGTCAAAGTCCCATGTTTTGGTGCAGATAATGTTGGCTCAGAGCCCGAAAATACAACGTTCATGTTTGGCATTATTGTTGGTTATCACTACCTATAACTGTCATTTGATACTCAACAAGAACTTTTTGTTGTTTGTTGTAGATTAAAACTTTGTTGAGCCGGTTTCTTTTAAAATCTAAGTATCGCTGATGCGCGAGCTTGCTCTTCTAGAAGATTTCTATAGCGCTCCTCATTTGTTGTTTCAGAGGTGAACTGTTGTAATTCCTTGACCCAGGAAACGCGAGCGATTTCGGCAACCTTGTGGCAGATATAATCATCTGACATTGGTTTATATCGGTTAAGCCAGCTTGTTGTAATGCCTGTTATAATGATGCTAGTGACAATTTGATACTTCAAATTTTCACTGCTTATCTGTTGATTCATTAGCCATATTTGTCCGAGCGTGGCTAGATGAATAGGGTGGCCAGATAAAAAAAGAATGCAAGCAGTGATGAGGTAGAAATTGTTGATAAATCCGCTCATCCAGTGTGCTGAATATCTCGTGAATAAATGTTCCTGACTGAAAAAATTCATGCGTATACTATGTAGAAAACCACTCCGATTATTTGAGCATACGCACCGCTGATTTTGAGCAGTGACCTTCTTTTCTAATAGGAATCTTTGATATCGATAATAGCTTACACCATGATATAGCCCAAAGCATGCACTGAAGAGGGCTGTGATGATACCGTAATAGGATTGGGTAAACGCTGCGAGAAATGGTGAGAAAATATTCACTAATTCAAGAACAGGAATTGAAAATAGCTTGCAAATAACGAGTATGAGGCTGCTGAAACAAAATCCAATGAGCATGGAAGTTATTGATTTTACACAAATATGCTGTCGTTTGCGTTGGTATTCTGGTTGGTCATTATGGTATGTACCATACTGACAGCGTTGTTGGACTGTTTTCCTGTTAAATATGTGCCCATTGATGCTAAAAAGACACCAAAGCATTTGTAGTGACAATTGTATACCTGGATTGATAGATAGTATTGAGGGGACATAATTGGCGATGATCGCTAGTAGTGGTAGCCACGGTCCAAGATGTTTGATTAATCGTCCAGGCCTTATTTCAGCCAGTAGCACCAGTTTTGATTGATTACGCATATTGTGTCCTTATGATTATTCTTATATTAACATATTACTTCTTTTGCACAAATGTGCTGACGATACATATCGTTTATAAAGTATTATTCAGATCAAATTGTACACATAACCACATTATACAGTGCTATTTTAAGCATCATTTTGTATATGTTTGATGATTGTTGGACCGTACAATCTATGTATCACGATATGTTCTCTACTGATTTCTTTTGGCAAACTAAAAAACAAAATATCATGCCAAATATGACAGTTAATTAGTTCCAGTCTTGTTTGCGGCTTTAGGTGCATTTTTTGTATAATCCATCGCCAAGTGGTATTGCCTGCACACGCGTTACCATAACAATCAACCATAATGTGTTGTACGCTATTTTTGATGGTACTAGTGATAACAAAGGGTGAATGATGTATGGTTTGCTTTTTGGTTAATGGTAAATAGTGATGCCATGCCAACAGAATCATACCCAAATAAAGATTATAACTACGCTTACCTGTTGGAAGAAAATTGACTATAAAAATGAGTATAATGTCAACCCATGGCTGGTTGATGATATTTTCTAGATTCATTTTAATCAATGCGTGATGGTTTGATGATGGTCATGTCATTGATCAATTTAGCCCTATATGCTTACAGTAGGTATCCAATGATCACATTGACGCAATATGTATAACAATAAGCTCCAGTTTATCGTGACGATCATTTGAATTTTTTGTGCGATGAACATATTAATGGTTGAAACAAGGCAGCTCATGATTGTTACTGGTAAAATCATTGTACTGATCCAAGGAACGGCAATCGCGTTGGCCAATGGTCCAACGATGATCAGTGTTTTCCAGTAGAATAATGACCATAGGCTTGATACGCACGGTATACTAAGCCATTTCTTGAGTGTTAGCCACCGATTAGGAATCACTCGATCAACCACTTGCAAGCTGATAACCATCCCGTAGGATAACTGAAATCCAACACTTGCTATATGTTCGGGTAATATGATGCAATGAGCAAACAAGATAGTAAGTGTGATATTAAGTGAAGATGTGCGAAAATAGTTAAACTTTAATGTTGTTCGGAGTGTTGCCATGCCGACTGCACGTATACAAGAGGGTGGTAGCCCAGATAAAATCGCATAGAGTATCAAAAAGCAGTTGGCGAGGTGTTCTGAATAGAATAGTGGGTTAATGGTGATGATTCTGCATAGAAAAAACTGTAGACAACGACATATGATTTGTCCAATCAGTGTCATATGCAAACCAGATATTGCAATTAAGTGTGCGGTCCCAGTGTTTTTGAACAAGCGCCAGATATCCTGTGGAATTTGTGATTGTTCTCCGAATAATAATGCGAGGCTTAATGCTGTTGTGATTGGGTGACCTTGCCCTAAGCTATATCCTCTAATCGTATGTGCGCGTAACCATATTAATGGATTTTTTTCGGCAGTGATCGCTTGGATTTTCTGAAGATCTTGAGTTTTACGGATGGACAATGAAAACAAATTACGATGACTGCGAAGACGCTTAGGGTTTAACCGATAAATAATGCTTGGATCAATAATTTGACTGTTTTCAGTAGATAGGTAAAACAAATCCCCGATACTGCAATCGATTTGCCTTGAAAATACGGTTGTATAAATCGGTACGCGAGCTTGATAATTCCCACAGCTAATGATGCGCATACGATATTTAAACTTGTTTTTTGTTATCATGACTGGCATGGTGGCTGCCTGGATGACACATGCCTTTTTATTCTTTAGTGCACATGTTATGTGCGCCACAGTACTGAATAATCGACGATTGTACGCTTTGTAAAGCAGACCACCACTTATAAATAACAGCGCACTTAGAAAAAATGTATGAATATTCTTTAATCGTTGTTGGTATAATGATATGAGTGTACCAATCTGTAATAGTATGTGTTGCTCCTGCCAGTAATAGACTTGAGCGATACCAAGAAAGAAGGGTAGTAGGTTGAGAACCATTGGGTTAGGATCGTTTTGAATGCTATTTTAACCACTCAATTTCGCGTGTCTATACCGTTATATTTAGATAATGGCCGCACTGGTTGCGTGAAATAGTGTCTTAACAGAACGCGTTAGATCCTTTTAGTTGTATACTGCTCTCGGTATTAGTTGATGCGTAATTAATGATTTGGATGATCGTTTAACATCCCATGTAACGCATCAGTGTTGTTGGTTTTAATCATACTGTTAAGGATTAATGCTTAAAAGCGACTGATCAATGATCTCAGGATGACACTCGATGAGCGATTGTAATTCAGTAGTGTTGTTGGATTTAATGATTTTGTTGAAGATTTCTGGTTGAAAGCGATTGATTAATATTAACTCATCGTAAGCTTTGGGCGCATCAAACTGCGGATTATAGCTGGTTTGTATGATCAAATGGACAATTCTATAGATGATTGCCATCTGTGTATTGTTGTTGATTTTCTCTAGGAGTCTCTCAGTGGATGCTTGATTTATCTTGTCGCTCCAGCTGAGCTTATTCTTAATGGTTATTATATCATCAGGTAGATATGGATGTGTTTCGTCCTTGAACTGATTATAAAAATTTTGTTTAAATGTTGTGTAATACGGATATGAAATTTTCCAGACTCGCGTTGCGACATGACATAAATCGTTGATTACGACATCTGCGTGAGTCGAATTTTGGAGTAAAAATGCAAGTAATCTTATACGATGTTGCTTTTTAAGCTGATTGTAATTACGAGTTTGGTCAACATTTTCGGGCTTGTGGTGTTTTCCCACTTGCGCGATAATCTTTGTATCAGTGAGCGTCTCTAGCTCTGGAAACACTGCGACGATCGTCCCGTAAGGATCCTCAAAAGGTATTTTTTGGGGGTCTGAGAATGATTCCTGGGCAGATTTGAATATCTCCTCTGCATTGTCACTCAAGAAATCGGCTTTTTGACGATCATGCGCCTCACTGGTTGTTTCGTTTGACCATGCCTTTCCCTGGTGTAGGTTCTTAATGTATTCAAATAGCATCGCATTTGGTATATGTTTGATTGGTTCGGCTACAGGCTTTAGTTTAACTTGTTTCTTGTCAGCGACTACGCTTTGCAATGACTGTGCTTTGGGCGATTGCTGCTTACTAGTTGAGTATTTGGATTTGCCTTTGTCACGAGCATTGGGATGAGCTCGCAGTATAGATGGCCACCTGAAAGTGGGTAGCTTGTCTTTTGAAATTTTGTGTAAATAAGCAGAGCTATTGCTTAGAATATTCTTTGTCTTGGCCACAGGGTTAGTTGCGGTGCCTTGCGGTTTGAAGCTGTTGTATAGTTTACACGAAAAAAGTATGACAAAGACCATAAACAATGAAAGATTTACAGCTAAAAGCGTGCCTGTCAGTAGAATTATATCGATCATGAGGCTAATACCTCCACTTATGCTGATCGAAGTATCATGCCAGTAGTTGTGTAGTAGACTTTTCTTAAATGTATTTATCACAGAGTAGGTTGCATCGGTAATTGACATATTTTCCCCTTGCATGCGTTAAAGAATATTGAAATCCTATTCAAGCCCAAATCCTTTGGGTATTGAATCAGTTGAACCAATTGATAATTCATCTAATTCATCATAACAATCATTGATTGGTTTGTTCACATTTGAATTCTGTTTTTCATCCATTTGCGCCGTTTTGCCGACATTATCGGTTTTCAAACAGTCATCAAAAAACTTTAAAATAAATCTCATTTACATCACCAGACACTGACCGTTGCCATTATGAGTCCCAGCTTCAAAGTGATCTTCATTACTACTCATACTTATTGTGCTGTCAGTTTCGTCATTTCGGGAGATGTCGTTGGTTTCTGCTAATTCCTTTCCTACACCAACTTTTGCCATGAAGCTGTGAAAGTCATTTTTGATGTCATCATAGCTTAAAGTTTGTACATCTTGTTCTAGCTTAATACCTAATTTCATTGCTTTTGTCGCATCTCGTTGGTGCTGGTAGATGCTTCTTTTATATAACTGCTCTCCAACTTCCTCTTTGAGGCCTTGAAGCTCATTGTCTGTTCTATCAAGAGACTCTTCAAGCAAGCTGAGTGCTACGATTATGATTTGTCTAAGTTCAGCATTGTTTTTAGCGTAACTCATATTATTTCTAGCAGTTATCCTTCCTAGCATCAACTCATAGAGTTTTACTTTTGTGACCTCGTCAGCGGTAGTCAGATCTTTCAATTTAGGTATAAAATCTTCTATTTTCTGAAGAGTAATCTGTTTTAGAGTGTTGTCTATACTATCTTTGTTGAGGGTAGAAATTTTCTCTTTCAGCACGGTCAATTCGAGACGCTTTGTCTCAATTTTTTCGTCAATGGTTGGCTTTTTTGCTCGCTTAGAGAATTCGATGGCCGCTTTGCTCGGGCTCACGACGTTACCTGTTTGTCGCCTAATTGGTCTGTTTGATCTATTGTTTTTGATGTCTTTTTTAACATAGCCTGTCAATGCTAAGACGAGATTTTTTAAGTGAATCGCGCCGCTATTCAGTGTCCTATATACTTTTTGCGCCGTTAATTTAATCAATCCTATAACCGCTGCAATAAGCCAGATCGTAATGTCCTTGATACTATTGAGTAGCCTTAAGCAAAACGCGATCGGTGAAAGCGCTAATGATGATGTTACATCCAAAAAAATGCCAATCGCTTTTTTCAGCCGAATAATATCCGATTGATGCATTTCACCGTACTTTTTGATTTGTCCCTGTAAAATCATATCTGTCTCCTTTGTTGACTAGCTTGTCCGTCTGTTGAAAAATCTGATTCGCTTCCTGATTCGCCTAAATCTGATGCTAATAATTTGACCTTAATTGTTTTTTTGGGTGATTGCTCACTATCGAGAGCTTTAAGATTTGCCTCGGTGAGTCCGTGTTTATCTTCCGATCGAAACAAACCAAAGCCACTGTTTTTATTGCTAGATTCGCTACTATCATTTGTCGGTGAGCTGCAGCTGTACTCTCTAAGAGTTTTAGTGAATTTCGCAATGTTGTCCAGAAGTGAGTCTCTGCGAGATACAATTTTATCCAAGGCCTCACTATCTATAATTTTTTTATATCCAGTTCCTATCCTGCTGATTTTGTTTTGTAGAACTGCTAAGAAATCGTTATTCACATCTGATTGATAGTGGCTGTAGTCTCTATTATTGAAGCTGTTCTCGTGTCTATCAATCTCATGATTGAGTGCCTTGTAGTTCTCTAATTTCTGTCTGGCTACATTAAGCCTCTCCTGGTAACCAGTTTTGACCAGATCGATACGCTTTCTACAACGATTACGTAACGCGACATACTCCTTAGCACCATATTCACCGAGTTTACTTATCAATGTCTTCGTGAAGAAAAGTTTTTCGATATTCTCTAATTCAACGTTGATTTTGTTTTCGTCGCATTCTTCACCTCTAACCAAATTTTTGAGTCTATCATCGCTATCATTTACTATTCCATCAATTTGTCCAGCGATTTTACTTTCATTATTCGTGGTTAGTCTCGAATCAACATGTTTCATGAATTCATTGAGACAATCTTTCACCTCTGTGCAGTCCACACTCAAGGCTTTGATCATACCATCGAGGATTGATTCTACATTCCCGATTGCAGCGTTAGTTATATTACTCTCACTTAATTTCAATTTTTCCTGTAGTGTTTCAACAGCAATAGCCATTTCTTTTTGTATCTTTTTCTTTTCTCGTTCTGGCAAAAATCCACGAGATACGATCGAAGATTTAAGATTCTTGATCTCTCTAGCGAGCAATTCGATAGTTTGCACTTCATCTCTCGCAGTTTTATAGCGTCTGCGGTGGTGAGGTTTTGTTCCTCGAAACATACAGGTTATTATGGCCAACGCTGCGGCTATAGATAATGCGTTTGTCCATGTCAACTGTGAGCGATCCGAACTGAATGATAGCCTCCCGTGTTTACCAAACCATGTTGTTTCTGGCTCGGGGAACACCCCGCTTTTGTTGAATTCTTTTAGGTTTTTAAGAAACGCTTCTGCTTCTTTTTCACTGATGGCTTTATCAACCAGTGTATCCATGAACGCGTCATTGCTGTCAGGGACTACTGCTGGCTCAGTGGTGTTACTAAAAAGTCCTGTTGGAATTGTTGTCACCGCCACCTGCGTCTCTGCGGCTCTCTCTTTTTCCTTTACTTTTCGGTAGAAGTCTTTGGGAATGACAACGTTATATTTGAGTTCGAGTTTTTTTCTCTCCAGATTCATTTCATTTTCGGTTGTCCGATCAAAAATCACATTAGACCACTGAACTTGAAGCCAAACGATGGGTTTTGCAAACCCAAGTGATTTTAGTCCCTTTTTTGCTATGGTGATTGAGTCTTCCTTGACTCCGTTGATAGTGTCTGATTTTTCTTTGTTGTTATTTGAGGTTTTTGGCATTTGATTACCCGTTTTTAATACATTACGTTTATCAAAGCACGATTTACATTCAATTTCCAGTGATCTGTGCCTCTTGATGTCAGCAATTTCTCAAGCCCCTGATAGTAAGTATATAAATTTCAATCATCATGCTTGTTCGAGTCTACTCCTGTCTTTTACTCTCGACGTCTACGATTTGATCATCTTTCTTCAATGTACTCGTGTTACCATCGGAATCATCAGCGTTTCTCATCTTAAGGTCTATTGCCTGCTCATCTGCGGTGATTGTGTGTGTAATTGAGTCGCTCTTGTTTTCGGTCTTATCGTCGTTTTGATTGTCTGAATCTGCTTTTTCTGACTCTGTTGCCTGTCCTGATTGATGGTTTGACTGATTCCCTAAGTCATCGCTTTTCGTACTTTCTTCAATGGATTGATCGGTATTGTTTGCCACCTCAGGATCACTACCTGACTCATGTTTTATTGTTAAAGACCCAGAATCTGATGCTAATTTACTCACTGCTTCTGAATACGCTGAAAACTGCGCTTTGCTTAGCGGCATTGCTTTGACAATGATGCCTATCATCTCATTGTCTAGGTATTGCATTCTATCGTATTTTAGGTGTCTTCGATGTGTCGCGTGGTCATAATCGATAATCGTTTCACCGTCCTTAATTTCAAGGGATAACTGGCTTTCAAGATCGAGGTATAAATTGCTTGTAAGTGTGATTTCTCCGTGCACTCGTGTACTGATTGGCCTGTGTTCCTTGTTGAGATTTGCGTGTACTGAGCGTTTTGCTTTTTCATTTTTATTGAGTTCTATAACCCATGATTTTACCACATAGGGAACTGATTTTTCAGAGAGGTTTTTGCTGATTTCTCGGATGCTCCTGCTATGTGGAACGCTCTCACTTAACTCTGCTGTGATTTCCCCGTCTGGGTTGAGCTGTTGTTCCGGCTGTTCGAGTAGACTTTGGTATTTTTCGATCTGAATGCTGCCATATCGTTTATCGTTGGGTTGTTGATAAATAATCATCTCAAAATGAATGGGTTTGGCATGCGTGATAAGGCATAATGCTGCGTAAAAAAGAGATTTGACAAGATGATTTTTATTGACTAACATGCGTGCGATTGGTTATCTTCGTTGACACTGATCATTACCATGCTTGACGAGATATTTCAAGATGAAACTTTCTATAGAATCAATTATTCTTCCATGCGCAACGCCTGAAGCTTGGCTTCATGCAGCAGTATCTAATATTCCTGATTTACTTTCCGATCATGCACTATGTGAAAAAAAAGCTGCCAGCATGGCGATTAGCTTGATGAAACACTTTTATGCCCATCCTAAAGTACTCAGTAAGCTATCTAAGATCGCGCGAGAGGAGTTGGTGCATTACGAACAAGTTTTGCGTTTACTTGACCAGATGCATTTGGCGTTTAAACCGAAACCATCAGCCCGTTATGCTAAAGCTCTTTGGCAAAATGCCGATAAATCTGGGCCAAATATGCTGATTGATCAGCTTATGATCTGTGCAATTATTGAGGCGCGATCGTGTGAGCGATTTCATTGTCTGGCGCCACGGTTGCCTGAGCCATTATCAAGCTATTATCAGCGCCTATACCAGGCTGAAAAGCGTCATGCAGAGGTCTATCTTGAGTTTGCTCAGATTTTTGTTGATGCTCAAACTGTGTTGGAGCGATTGCATCGGCTGCTGCAAGTCGAGGGACAGCTAATATCAAGCCATGAATCGATTTTTCGATTCCATAGTGGTGTGCCAGATTCATCATGAAACCGGTGCTTCGTTGATCGTGCTTTGCGCTTTCGTGAATTATAGTGTGCGTTCTTGGCTTGCAAATCACGGGATTAATTTCTAGTGCTTAAAATGATCGTAACGATTAACGATGTATAGCTTTTTTATTCAATTGTCGCTGTGGATGTTGGTGCATCTACATGTTTCCTAGTCGAGCGATGTCAAGATCTGATGTGTAACCATCATCGTTTTCTTGAATAAAATAATGATATCTTTTAGCGACGGGCATGAGTTGAGATTGCCAAAATGCTAAGGATCCTTGACCATCAGGTTTGGGCATGCCACTTATTTCTCCTGTGCCTTTGATGTTTGTCACGTGCTGTAATGCTTGTTGGTAATGCGCAAACCAAAACGGTAAGTCATCCCCGTTAACTTTTTCTGAATCTAAGAAATCCTCAGGTTTTCTATTTGTCGAATCACTGCCTTTTAGTTCTTGCTCTCTTGTGCATGCATTGGTTAGCCACAAACGTGCATTGCGTTCATTTTCATCGACGACTGTACTATTCAGTTCACCTGTCAGATTTGAACTGTTATCAAGTGTTGTCATAAAGTCTTGTCGCGGTTCTAGACGGTAGAATTTTATGGTGACGTTATTGGGAATACTATCAGGATATTGCGCTATGAATATTACCATGCTTTCCAACGAATCTTTGGCTACGCGACCTGTTTTGCATGGCAGTCTATCATCAAGAATGACGAGTTCTTGTGCTTTACGAGACGCCATGCCCCAAGCTGTTGTCAACAATAGATCAAGCTTGTTGTATCCACAGTTGTTCCTTGGCGTAAAATGACTACCTATTGATCCAAAGAGGCCGATAGCTGTCAATGGTTGAGATTGGTGTTTGAATCGAGATTGTGCTTGTTGCGGTATGGATGCATCGATACTCTGCAAACATTGGTTATAATCGGATTGATGCATGCTTCCGAATAATTGGTTCTTGTGATACCGATTATCGATGAGGATTTCAGATGATCTTAGATCGGTGATCGTGGAAAGATTTTTTGCAAATTCATGGAGCATATTAGGCGAAAGATCTGTCTGATTTTTTTTTGCTAATTGCTTATCTGTGTTCAAGTCTTTTCTGAGTGTAAATAATTTCAGGACGATGCGCACATCGTGGCATGAATCATTGCTACTATCATCCAGTATGGTACATTTGAAAACATGCATGAGCGCATTATGATACCATTTTGGTAATGGCTGTCGTTCGCTACACTGTGTAATACCATGTATCAGGCTGGCTACGCAGCCATCCATATCACAGGCAATATGTAATTCTTTTTTTTCGCGATTTCGCTTTCTTCCAATATACATCATGGTGTCATTTATTTTACTAGTAGCTTTATTTTCGGTAATGAATTGCGTCAAATAATCATCAAGTTTTCTTTATGCAAACGGTTGATTTTGTCATGACAACTTTTTTTGTCGCCAGGACTTGCTTGGTATTGCGCTTACAAGTCAAATGCAACATCATATACGAGCCCACATTGCTTGGCATTGGCGCGATACCGAACGTCTTGTTGACAGGATAGCATCATCTTGCCCACAATAATAGTACACGGGGTGATTGCTTTTCTGGTGAGATCACGTTGATTGAATCGATTTATTTTTTACAATCCAAGTGTGAATTTTAATTCGTGCAAGTAATGCTTCTGTGATCGCTGAATCACTGTTTCGATAAAAGGGCTTTTGATTTTCAACCTTATTTATATACATAGTGATAAGCCTGCTACTGTAAAAGCCAATGTCACGCCAGAGTCGGTGCAATGTTGTGTGCATAACGATCAGAACAGGAAACGATACCATGATAAGCTATGTTCGTTTTACGCACTTGTTGCGTCTCGATATGGGCGTATTGTGGTTGGTGTACTCACTGGGAGTAATTGCCATTTAATTTTGAGCTGCACAGGGTATCGTAGTAACAGCATAGCATACGCATTAAGCTTTTTTCTTACAGTCTTTGTCGTATTGCTGACTATCCAACTAGAGAAATGAAGCTTGCTGTAAGGTGGTATTACAAGTCAAGAATAAGTTTTGGCTGCAATACACGACAAAAGAGTGGGTATTATTCGACAAAGCCAAACTTTAGCGAGCCGAACACTTGAGAGAAATTGAATAAAGGAATCAGCCCCAACCGCTGCCAGGATACACTGTATTAGGTGTGTCATAATCACCATTTACATCTTTGCTTAAGTACCACCAGCATAGTCCAGCTGTAATAATGGCAGCGCCACTTATAGCCATATCACAAATCTCTTCAAATCGCGTTTCTGGCTGATTCATTAAGTTAGAAAAAAGACCATGCGTAGCCGTTGGTGTAGCCTCAACGACTGGAATATCAGTTTTAAAATGAGAAAAAAGACGATTATTGGTTCTTAGTTCAGCCTTGAGGTCCTGTGGTAGCATCTCAAATTTTGTTTTCAACTCCCACAACAACGCTATCTTCTTATCCTTCTCTTCCAACAACGTTATCTGTAAGTCCCACAATGCTGTGCGCTCATCATACAACTCCATTTTCTGGGTGTGCAATGTTCTTCGATCTTTACCTAACGCTGTCATCTCGTTAGCATTGGTCGATATGCGCATCATACATCCCAGCAACGCGTATTGCTCATCCAACAATGTTGTCTGCGTTTCCGACACTGATATCTGAAGGTCCACCAACGTCATCTTCTCGTTCAGCAACGTTATCTGCAAGTTCAACAATGCATGCTTGTTATACAACAATGCTATCTTTTCATCCTCTTTGCTCGACAACACTATCTTATCGTCCAATGACGCTATCTGCTTGTCCAACAAAGCTATCTTCTCTTCCAACAACGCATCCTTCTCGACCAATAACGCAAACTTCTCGTCCAACGAGACTATCTCCTCGTCCAACAACGTTATCTGTAAGTCCGACAATGCTGTCACCTCATCTTGCGACGCTGTCTGCTCGTCAAGTAGCGCTATCAGCTCGTCTTCTAACGCTGTCTTTTCATCCTCTTTTTTGAACGGCGACACTATCTGCTTATCCAAAGACGCTATCTGCTTAGACAACAATGTTATCTTTTCATTCTCCTTGCTCGACAACACTATCTTCTCGTTCAATGACGCTGTCTGCTCATCTAACGACGCTATCTGCTTGTCCAATAAGGCTATCTTCTCGTCAAACAATGCTAGGTTATTGGCCAACTCCTCGGCAATACGACGTTTTGGGGATCTGTGCGCTTCGTTGTTGCCGTGTGCTGAAGGTGTGGCTGATTTTTCTTCTCTCATAATATAATTAACTAAATAATATTACATTATATTTTTTTAGTGAAGTGTGTCAAATAAAATAAAAAATATGCCATAAATTATCATTGTAGCAGTGCGGCTTAAAAATAAAAATCTGTCGAGCGTCGATAGCGCGAATACCCATTTAGATAAGCTTAACCATCGCAATCTCATCTAGCATCGATGAATTTTACCAATTTGCGATTTGTGGCGATTAAAAAATGTGCTCAATCGTTTTCCTTGTTTAATATTTTGCACAGTAACCATTGACTTTTCTTCCATGCTTTTTGTTTTAAGCTATTGTTTTTTATGTAAACTGTGTTATAATGTAGATAATTCATATGGAATACAACATGACGAGAAGATCTTTTTTTTCAGCTTTGCATCAGTACATCACACAACCTGCATGGTTACCACGCACGATTGGGCTCGCTGGTGACTGGGGTAACATGAATGTTGAAACCGTTGCCACAAAAATATCTTTAGAAGACAAAGATAGTTACGCGTTTACTAAGTTAATAAACCAGTACTGCTTTAAAAAGCATAGTTCAGGCGGTTATTATGTGTGTGACCAAGCGCAACCCAACACAATTGATTACTCACTGAGCCTTATTACGCACCTGTTTGGCGCTTCGAGCATGATGGTGCTCGACATCCTTGCACTTGCCACCAACTTGAGGCGATTGCCATATAATGTTTTGACTGGTGATTTTAAAGCCGCATATATCAACCTTGAGCAAGCGATTATTCGCTTGATAAGCTGCGCGGCAAAGCCCTTGCAGTGGGGCGGATTATTCTTGAGTGTGTTTGTTGGTATATGGCATGCAGATACCCGGGACCTGGTCTATGTGAGTATCGAGCGGGATATGTATCTTGACGTGTTCCATTTTGGCCCGATCGTTCCATTGATTAGGCAAGAGGATGGCGCTAACGAGCCCTTACTGTCCGAACTCGTAGATAAAGCAGATGAAGTAACCCCCTCAAAAAGACGTATGACCAGTTACGGATCGTATGGTGGGGTAAGCAAAGAAAGCTTTAGCAGCCATCCAAATTTTTTTGGACCTGCAGGATGTGATCAAAGTGACAAAGGCCAACAAGCAGCTTTCTTTAA
>DCKN01000095.1 GCA_002320385.1 Proteobacteria bacterium UBA1673 | reverse complement strand
TCCAGATCTTTTTCTAAGTCCAAGTATTTGATCTGGGACAAGGTGAAATTCGGGTTTAGCACAAAGCGTATGCGCTCTTGCCACTGCAATTGAGCTTGTTTGACCCACATGCCATCCTGTAAGTGCTGCAACACAGATTGACTCTGCAGCTCGTTTCCAGCAAAACGAATCGAACAAAAACGATCTTTAGGATCTGCTAGCTGGCATGCATCACCCCAAGTAAGACCGTCAGGCAACGATGAGGACTCCTTAAGCCATCCAGTCAAACTCCGCTCAACATTTTGTTCAGGCTTACAAATCTTGATCATCCAGCCTGGCACACAAAAAGCTAAAGAGGCAGTCAAACTATCGAGCATGGCCTGCTGCGCAGTGCTCACAAACATCATTTGATTTTTCCAATCCCAAATCACCATACAGGACTTACGCTGAATGAATGCCTTTGGCAAAAGCTCAAAATGCGCCTCTTCAACCATACGCCGCCGCTCTCGTTTTGACACTTCAATACCCTGTTCAGACTCCATCTGTGCGACACGTTCGGCAACGGTTTGTCGAATCACATCAAGCGGCAGCAAACGCTTAGCCACACTAAAGCACCCACAATGGTAATCACCAATACTCACTAATAATTCTTGATTATGATCACTCACAGGACTTTGCCAACCATACGACACAGCAACACCTGGAGGGCAATCGCCGATGATTTGTTTGCCAAGGGCTTCCTGCAAGTCCGATGCCTGCTTGTCACCGGGGGCAGTAAACCGAAATGCCTGTAATTGTTTAAACCAAACCACTATGTCTCCTATTAATCACTTGTGATCTATTGAAGCATAGATTACGAAGCAGCGCAAAATCTTTTCTCGGTTCAATCCTGTTATCATCCGATATCAAGCAGGACCCAACCTAAATGGACCAATCGAAGAAACAATCGCTGATAGGATGCAAATAATGACCGACCATAAATCGCATCAGCCTGATATGATTGCTATAGCATCTATTTTTGTACAAAAAATGCTATGAGTGCGCTCAGGCAAGGTCATGCACGTGATGTTGCTATGCTAACATGCACACAACCACAAAAACAAAATATGCATATGCACCCAGACAAATCAAGAAAGCAATACCATAATATGGGGCTGCACAAAAAGCACAAATGCAGTGTATGAGCGAACCCCAATACTCAATCTTAATTACACACCATCAGAAAATGCTGCAGATGCCTTAACAGCTGCAATCGCACATGGCTTTAGTTCCCAAGCACATTGACAATATTAAATACATGGCCTCGCCAGCCTATCGTATCTCCTGGCATAATTGTATTGCGATCAAAAAACCCATTATGAGAACTATCTTTACGGATAGTAAACAGTGGCTTATCGTTATGAGTCTTAGTTAAACATCTAACATTTAATGCCATACCATCTGGGCTAAATTTATTAGGTTGCTCAGAAACATCTCTACTGGATTCTATCGTAGTCACGTATGTGGGTTCTGCAATTTCAGGCCTAAACATACTATTACCACTAAGTGCTATTTTATGTTCACTCGATACTTCTTCATATTGATTGAGTGATGTTTTTTCAACTGCGTTATCGAGGCAGCCTGTACTCAAACGTGCAATACCTCTAGGAGTGCTGTAGTTATTTATCAAATTAACAAACTCACTACAATCTGTTGCACATAGACGACTCTCTTTACTAGTATTCTCACTTTGATTATATCCACCAGTACCGCCAAAAACATAGCCACCACCAGAGTCACCAGTCCAAATATTTTTGCCGCCAAGTCTTGTTATAAACGGAGAAGCATATGCTACTAGCTTGTCTGCTACATCATTCGGAATAAAATGATTATGCTGCGTTGGATCATTAATATCGATATTATATTGAGAGCCACCAGTTAGCTCCTCAAGAACTAATTTTTGGGTAATGTGCCAAATACCAACACAGGGAGTGCCCCAGTAATTCCAATCAGTCAACGAACTGCAATCGATAGACTCGACCTGGCCAAAAGTATTTCTTATGGTGTCTGTGCCAGCAACCCATGGTAGATACTTTGTAGACATCTGTTCTTTAGTAAATGCTTTTGATAAGACATTATCTGCAATTTCATTTGGCTCATATCCAAAAAGCATGAATGGAATAGTGAAACTTGAACATTGTTTAACTAAGTCAAGATACAGAGACTGCTTATTATACTTTATTGGAAACGATATTTCTGTTGGATGCTGCTGCAAATATTCATTATATAATGAGTTGAACTCAGTATAAAAATCGATGTGATGTTGTGCTTTACTATTAATTTTTTCTATTAATTCAGCCGAATTACCCTCACTTATCTCACCTGTAGACTCATCTTCTAGTGCCATTACAATTTGGTTTGATAGATCTTGTTGTTTAGTTTTAACAGCTTGCTGATAGCTGCTAATAATGTTTAACCCGCTTTGTACATTTTCAGGTAATGAGTCAAGGGTATCAGCGTTGTAGTTCTTAATTCTAATCATATTAGCTTTACACTATAAACGATCCGATCAAGATAGCATATGTAGTTGTAATAATCAATTTACACTGTATATAAGATTGATTGTCAAAACATAAATGAAAAATGATCAAACATCACCAGATACTGGCAAGCACGAAGCCACTATTACTACGTTAGCGTGGCTTTGCTCATATCAAATGAATACCAATGACACATTGCGCCATGACTTAATGCCTTGGTGCAGCGATTACATGACGCGACAGCTTTTGTTAGGATTATTCGTGATATCCTCATCATATCCCTCTTGCGCAGGATCAACATCTAATTCATCATCGCTATCTTGTCCATCTGTAGACGCAGCTGGTGAACTTATTGGCACGGTTTTTACGACATAGTCAGTACCGTTTATTTTGATATGCGCACCATCACCAACACTAGGAAGTGCATGTAATTGTGCACTTTGGCTCACACGCACTCGCAAATCAGGGTTATCACCAATGGTAACTTTATAAAAACTATAGAAATCACTCATATCCGAGATTTTATCCGACAGGGTAAGCAGAGAATCAATCTTGAGGTGACTCCCGCCAGTTAATTGCGCAATATCTTCACAAATTGCACTGTCGTATTCATGACCAAGACCAACAATATAAACATTGCCCTCATACCTTGACATACCATCAAGCTGGTTTTGCTCTGGCTTCGATCCTCGGACCGTATCTTTTCCGTCAGTTATGAGTATCATGACAGACACTTCTTCCTCGGGCCAACTAGTAATATCAGAATTAGCTTGGATTAATGCACTGTATAATGCAGTTTGAGAATAAAGACCTAGGCAGACTTCATCGCCAAGACTGAGCATCTTTTTTTCTGAGACATGATTACCAAATGTTCGATAGGATATAGTGAGATCATTTTGCCTGTCATGGAATGTCTCTCTGAACTTATTCATAAGTGCCCCAACTGCACTTTCGTATTCATCTTTTACAGACGATAGGCTTGCACTATCATCAAGATACAGCATTAGATGTATTTTTTTCGCACACTGACCCAATGGTTTCGCAAATAATATGGGCGTCGCAGTTTCGGCGTCATTGTCTTGGACAACAATCCAGTCTCTTGCGCGTGATAAGTAATTAAATAAATGCTGAATATCAATTGTTAACGTATATATACATTTCGTATGTTCACCATCTAATGTATCTTCATGCGTATCCAGAGTACTCAGTGGCGGCAGCGCAAGTTGTTTTAGTAGTTGCATATTAAACTTGATACACCGACCACGCTCACAATGCTGCATAATGGCTTCTTTGTATTTTTCCCACTTCTCGCTATCTTCCGCACTATCTATAACCGTTGGCTCAGGCAGCTCGCAAAGCAGTGACAATAATTTTTGTGGTGAGAGCCCACGGAACCAATCGCAGAGTTCAGCATACATAAGATCGGCTGCTGCATCTTGTCGAAAAATATTCAACTTATTCAGATCAGCGCGAACGGTTAGCAAGCCATCTTCTAATTTACAGCTCAATGGCATACCAAGATTTCTCTCTTCGGTGAATGTTTTGTGTATCACCCTTGCAAAAGTAGCTTCATCCGCCTCAGCATGCACTTTTTCTAATAGACTGGATTTAATCTGACGGCTTGGTTGTCGAGAAGTTGGGTCGCGCAACTGTGCATCTGCTTGTCTCAATTCCCAAGCTAGCGCATCCTGGATTGTATCGGGACTTTTTTGCAATATGCTTTGTAATGCGCTCAGGTCATCTTCAGATCGAACGATCAGGTTACCACCTGCTTCTGTAACGCTGATATCCATGTCAGGCATCAGCCCTTTAATTATTTTGTTCCAAGCTTCGATATTTGTTGTCATGACACGATCCTTATTAAAATTGATATTTTCAAAATAGCATGATTTAAAACCTATGGCAAAATAGTGTAATAAAAACGGCACAATATCACGCGTACCATTAGACAAATCCAAAACACAGACAAGACTTTTATGGCATCACCACACCTGAGCCGATTGACTTTTCAACCATACGTAGAATAGAGGTTTCCTGGGTTAAAGTAGCGACTTGATCCAACGGCACCCAAGCGACAGCTTCTGATTCATGATTTTTGATGGGTGCAACACTATCATCAGCCTCAAACAAAAAACGCACATCGTAATGATAGTGACTCAGCTCGTTTTTTCGTGGCGGAATCAAATGCACATCCACATCAAATATTGCTTCTTGCATCAGTTTAATATGCCGCAGACCTGTTTCCTCATAAGCCTCCTTTGTGGCCACTGCAAGAAGATCTTGATCACCGTCACAATGGCCGCCTGGCTGCAACCAACAATTCAGCTTGACATGCTGTAGCAATAATACGTGCTTACCACTACTGCCAAGCACCCAAGCTGAAGCCGTAAAATGCCCTGGCATGCAACTACGATAGAAAGCTTGATCTTGATGTAATTTGAGCAGCGCTAGCATACGCATCTTGGCCACTGCGTCGAGCATCGTAGAAGGTTGGTAAACACTGATTAGTTCTTGGGGACCCATCGAGACTTTTTGTTCATTATTCATCCCAACGAACATAACACAGATGCAAAGTCCATGGCAACATGCTGGCCCATCAAGTCAGCGCATTTGACAAGCAAACTATAGATCAGAGCGATCATCAACCCATTTAAGAGCCCAGCACAACCACACCAGCCCAACTCAAGTAAGCTCAACTGCTCGTCTCCATGACTCCATCAAACATGCAGCACCCGCAAGACATTGGCTTATGGGGTGTAGAGATTCCCAAAATGTTTAATTACTTAGATCAATCCAACCACCTTCAGCGCTGATAGCCCATTTGCCCAAGATTTAATTGCACTGACAGCATCTAGGCATTGACATTGACACATAATTAACCTATCATCTTCGCAACGCTGGTGTAGCTCAGGGGTAGAGCAGCTGATTTGTAATCAGCCGGTCGGGGGTTCAAATCCCTTCACCAGCTTCTCAACCGTCCAACAAATCTATTACATTATTCAGACGTTGACGCAAGCAAACGCATCTCACACCAATCACTCAATAACTAGCGCTTTCCCGTTATTCCGCCAGGTTTGTCTTGTTTTTCATCAGGTTTAGAT
>DCKN01000079.1 GCA_002320385.1 Proteobacteria bacterium UBA1673 | reverse complement strand
CGCCTTTGCGTGTACGACATCTGGATGTTGTCTATGCAATCACGGATTATTGGTTTTTTAGGAATGAGACAACCTCAATACTGTCGTCTATACAATTTCATCTCAAATGTGGAGAAAATCTTGGCATTGTTGGCCATAGCGGCAGCGGTAAAACTACGATAGCGAAGGCAATTTTACAATTGGTTAAGCACAGCGGAGAAGTGGTCATTAATGGCAATCATTTTGAGCGCTTATCCCCAAGATCTAAACAAAAATTGCGCAAGCATGTGCAGATGGTTTTTCAGGACCCCTTTTCTAGCCTGAACCCAAGGCTAACGGTTAAGCAATGCATTATCGAAGGTCTACACGTTTTTGAACGGCATCTGCCTCAGGCATCGATCGATGCTGTATTAAAGCGTACACTTGAAATGGTTAATCTACCCATGGATGTTTTGAATCGGTATCCACACGAGTTTTCAGGCGGTCAAAGGCAACGTATTGCGATTGCAAGAGCGCTCATTCTTCAACCTGATATACTTATCTTAGATGAACCAACAACGGCACTGGACGCCACAATACAAAAATCGATCATTGAAATGCTGATCTCGATTCAACAAAAATCAAAAATCAGTTATCTTCTGATTACGCATGATTGCGTCCTTGTTCGCGCGTTTTGTCATAGAGTGATGGTTATTGATGCTGGAAAAATTGTTGAAAGCGGTGATACTACTATGATCTTTGATCAGCCACAACATGCTGCAACTAAGAAGCTTTTACACACATGCGTTAAAACTTAAGGAAAATTTAATTTTCTTGTAGTCATTGCAGTCTTTTTTTTGATATGATGACAATAGTAATAATGGTAGATACATGTTATCACAGTTTTTGGCCCCTAACTTTGTGACCATCTCGTTATTTTTAGCGTTTCCATTTGGTAATGCTGTATCTTCTTTTGCAAACGCTTACAAGGACATTGGACAAACCAAGCAGATTGACAGGGAAATGAAGCTCATACGAAAAGTTGATGACGCTTTCAATCCCAACGATTTTAAGCCAAAGATTCCTGTATCGAAAGAGCTCGTGCTTACATTGACAGATGCACTTGAACTTGCACTGCGCAATAATCAGAGTATTCTTCAAGCAATATCCAGCTATAAGCAGTCATTGCTTAGCTATCAGTCAACGCTATTTGAGTTTCAATTTAGTCCTGGAAGCCTCGAATACGATGCGTCTTATACCTATCAAGACCAGGGGGCTACGATTGGCATCAACAACACATTAAGCAAGACATTCGTCAACGGCTTCAACTACAGCTTGTCAAACTCTGTGTCCAATGATCCAGATGAGAATCCTGCAGACATGACTGCTTCCATAGATTTTTCAGTTAATCAACAGCTCATTGGCTCAACCTACGCCAACAATATCAATACCTTAATATCTGCTAGAGAAAGCCTTGCTGAAGCTAAGATGTCTTTGAGAAGCAGTATTGTTAGCACGATTATGGACATCACTTCACAGTTTCGTAGCGTTCTTTTTGATGAAGAGTCATTGGCAGAGACAAAGACAACTCTGAAAGCCACTGATGCGAATATCGAAAAATCTAAAATGTTACTAGGTATGGGCTTTATCGCAGAGACTGAGCTTGAAAGTATAAAACTTCAAAAAATCAATACCCAGCTAAGTCTCGATCAGCAGGAATTTGATCTTCGTCAAACAATGAATGAGCTGAAGATTAATCTTGGATTGTCTGTTAACGACAAGGTTAAACTAATTCCTGATCTTTCAAAAAAAGTTGTAGCGGAACAGGTCATAGTAAAGGGGCTTAAAAATAGGCCAACCTACAAGAAAAGATTTTTGTATGACGCTTTAACCCTAAGTGATCAATTGATCAGCGATCGTATCAGCTTGAGGAGTGCCATACGCCAACTAAAAATCTACTACAAAGAAAAAAATGTCTCACTCGAAGCCAACGGTGATTTCAGCTGGGATACGTCTGACAATACCGGCTCAAATAGCGCTTCCCTATCACTGAGCCTGCCTCTGGACAACCGTTCAACAAATAATTCAATATTGACTCAAAAAATAGACATCATCAACTCGCAACAACAATTCATGTATGATTGTATCGATCTGATTCGCCAAGAGTCTGATAATTATCAAAATATGCTTCACTACTACAAACAGACCATCTTGACTAACGAACAGCTCAAAGGCAATAAGTCTGTCGATGAGGCATCAAAAATTCGCTTTAAGTATGGCGCTATCTCAGCGTCAGATGTAAGACAAAATCACCAGGACTATCTCAGTGCGATCAGCGGTCTCCGGCAAGCAGAGAATGACTACTCTAACTCGGTCGCAACTTATCGTCAAACTACGAACCGGTACATCGACAACATGTCTGTGAACCTAACGCCTGAATTGAATATCATTTTCCAAACCGTTTCACTGCCTAATGGTAAACGTAGTGTCACTGTCCCTCGGCTTGCTCTTGATATTTCAGAACTCGATGAAGATCGACCCTATGACGTCTGTAACATGCTAATGAACGCGGATATTTTAGATATGTAGCATATACTGCTCGGAGCTATGATTATGACCCATTTATCTGAAGCCACTAAATATATGTTCACATTTAGCATATTTAAATCCATGATATTGCTTAAATATATGCAAAATGTTAAAATTTTTGAGGATTTGTAAGGAATGCATAGCTTATGAGCGACACAAACATCATGAACACGATACTTAGAACCGCGGTTTATACCATCGGCCATATCATCATCGCTATTTGCTGTATTATTTTCATT
>DCKN01000120.1:5469-30608 GCA_002320385.1 Proteobacteria bacterium UBA1673 | reverse complement strand
AAGCGTTGTATCACTTGCATTGATTTATTATGCCAAACTCAGCGTAAACCAACATTGCAAGAGCAGCTGATTGTGATGTGTTTGAGTAGTGATTTATACCATGGACAGGTGTATTTGTATCAGTCCAGAGTCGACCTTTATCTATCTAATGAAGTTTCTCATACGGCTTTACTCATGTTGATTGTTCGTGACCTATCTCGATTCCTGATTACAGGAGAAGATAGTGCAGATTATCTTGGGGACTCGTTGTATTTACTAAGCTATGTGTTAAGAAGTGCTGCTAGCGTTATTTGGTCTGAGAATGTGTCTTCGCAACGTGCGATCGAGCTAGTATTTAATCAATTGGCGGTCTATCTTGAGAGCCCTTGGAATTCTGGTCGTAGGGTCAATAATCTCAGGCTTTCGGTCGGTCGTTTGGCATCGCTTAGTGATGAAGAGTGTATTCAAGAGTCCCCGGTTTTTTATTGGTCTTTGCTTGATTGTCTTAACTTTTCTGCGCATGCTGCTGGTGTCGTGCATACTGTTTGTGGCGATGCGTTTAAGCATTTTATCGCAGGGCGTTTACTTTACTATATGGGGCCAAGTGAAATTTCTTTTCTGAATCAGTTGTTGGATGATAAAGATCAAAAGAAAAATCAAGCAGAGTTGGTTTGCCATTTCCTAGACACGCTAATGACGACGATTGAGCATGATCTTGTTGGGTGCTTTCAGCAATCGTTCGAAGGTTCTGTAGAATTAAATGATATAATGAAGTTTGGTGTTGTTCAGAATGCGTCATCAGATCCTGATGTTCCTTATGTTGATGCATCTACCCGTTTCTTACGTGGCACAGTACGATTTATTGAGAATGTTGAAAAACGTCCTGGACTTCGAGCTAATCTGAGAAAGGATGAACAAAAGCAACGTGCTCAGGATCGATCGTTAATTTATTGTTTGGGATTGATTTTTCAACACTTTGGTTCAGGAAGGATTTATGGATCAGAAATGTTGGCTACATTGATGTATCGCAATATTCTTGGTAATCCATCTTATGTAAAGTGGTGCTTGACCATTGCCGAGGTTTCCCTATCTTTGTTTTCAATTTGTCGAGGTATATTTTCCCGAAGTTACCGTGAACAGTGGGCCCAAAATGCGGGTCGTTTCACTCATGGTCTCTATTTTATTGTGACACGCTCAGTTTTTCATGTGCCGCGTTCTTGCTTTTTTTTAGCCCAGTTGTTTTTTATTGCAGTCTGTAGTTTATTATATAATCTTGGACGTGAGCGGGTTTTTGTGCTTTGCGCTTGCTGTTTGGGGGCAATGGCAATTGTGTCGAACTTGTCGCTGCCAATGTTCTTTGTCCCAACACTGACATGTTTATTTTTCTATGCTTTTCAAAGTATTTTAGATCTGGTTGATCGGTTGATGAATCCTAAGTTGAATGTCGACACTGATGTGTATGTTAATGATATGTCTGATAATCCTGAGCAGAGCAGTTCGCTTTTGTCGTCTAGGCGTGCTCCTGTTTCCGTTCCAGAGGCTGTGCCAGCCAGTGAATACTTTCATGCGGAGAGCGTTAATTCTGACGATGGCAGCATGGTTTTAGGCGCCCGATTTGTTGTGCCGGCATAGCCTTACTAAATTAAGCTAGCGGTTAGCTTGGTGTTGCGATTTATTTCCTTAGAAAACGTCAATATTGGGGTGTCATTGGTCTTTAGGTTGGGTAAAATATCTTTTGCTGAGGCCGTTGCGTGTCTTTCGGTGCCGGGCCTTTTCATGTTAACTTGTCCCTGTTGGGGCAATCGTTGACTGAGATGAAATAAGTACGCCGATGTTGCGATTGTTGCACATATCGTTATGCTTGTGGTAATTACTGAGGTAAGTGAAAGAGACATGGACTGAGCAATTGATTTGCCAATCATGACTAAAAAGCAGGCCGATAGTAAACAAATAATGATTGGTATTGTTCCGTATTTTTTATGGAAGTATTTGAATATATCTCGACTTAAGTTTAAACCTAGCACAACAAATGTTAATGCGTTATAAAGAAGAATTTTCAGCGCTTCCGTCCAGGCTTTGACTGATCTTGCAATCGCACTTGTTCGCTTTATTTTTGTTGTGGGTGCGAAGAGTATCAATGTCGTAAACATACCCTGAGCAATTCTGAGTAGATATAATAAAAGTTGTGGGCACTGTATTAGTTTCTTGGCGACCCTGACGGTTAGTTTTTTCTCAAGTATTGAAGTGTGATTTCGAGGTCGTTTTTCCAGAGAGAACAATGTTTTTGATATGATTTTAGCAAGTGTATTTGCTGCATCTTTCTGATTTTTTCTATCTTGTTCAGAGATTATGCCTGCTTGCATATTTTCCAGCGCTTTAATTAAAATTTCTATTAATAGTAGTATGCCGTGTCGGATGGTGATGTTGTGTTGGTTGTTGTGCGAGTGGATCTCTATATAATCTTCAATACTTTTATTGGCGATGAATTTTCCAAGATTATTTAGGTTTATTTTTTTAAGATAGGCAATGATGTCGATCAATTTGCTCCAATCAGTCGCTTCTAGTTGTGGGATCTTGGTGATCGCATGAGGGCTTCCAAAGCTTTGATTAAGAACTTCAGTTGACTTTCTCTTTTCCTCAAGTGATTGGAATATAATGCACTCCGGTATCTTTTCTGTAAGTTTGCAAGCCGAGAACAAGCAAAGTTTAGCTACTGAAATGATTGAATTACCATTTAATATAGCGTTTTCCAGGCGTTCATTGTTCAGTGGTGTGTTGATGAGATCTGGTATGGCGTCAACAAAATTGAAGCCGGTGTTTATTGTATAGGTAGGACTAATGACTGAAGCTGATAATAGGAGTGGATCGTTGATCGATTGCCTCTCATGGTCATCATTATACTGGATGATTGCTTTGAGCCAACTTTCGATCTGTATCTTTAGCGCTTCTTTGGCTGTATCTTGCGGAAAGATTCCTTTGACTAGAATGCCTATAGATGTTTGAAACGAGGGTGCTAGCTTAATCATTTTTTTTAGAATTTCTGGGTGGTTATCAATCGAATTGCTTATTCTGAATATTCTATCGCTGATGCCAGGGCTTTGCGCTAAAGTTGGATCTGGGTTTTCTGTTGGTTCGTTATTTATTAATCCCCAGGAGTATCTGATGATTGATTGTAGCTCATCGAGACTGAATTTGTGAATGGGTTCTTTGAGGCATGTGATTGCTTCTATGATGCAATTGTCAGGTTGATTCATTGACTGCAAAGCGTTGATAAGGGAGGAAAGTGTGGCTACGATGCATACTGCTTTGATATTTATCAATAGCGCTTTGTTAAGCTCGCCTGATGACGTGAAGAAGCCTTTAAGGGGGCTTGTGTTATTAAGTGGTTGTAAGTCTCCGTTCAGGCCCGCTATTCGTTTATTAAATGTAGCGAGTTGGGCATTATAACCTTCTTTGATCACCGCTAAGAAAGCTTGCAGTAGGCTTTTTTGATAATTATTGTTGCGATTAATGGCGACAACGACTTGCTCTTTTGGAAGTGCTGTGATGACGTAGATGATTGCAACAACAACATCGCTATCCATGAAAAGTGAAGGGTTAAGTTGTATGATGTAGCTCAATAACTTGCTTGGAAAATCGATAACGCGTTCATCGTTCTGTGTTTTTTTGATTACAGCGGTGGTTCTATTTGCGAGGTTTTTAATGCAAATAGGCTGTCCATTATATTCTCTGAGACTGAGGTCGTATATCCTATTTAGTTCACTGATTTCATCAATTTTGTTATTATCGGTCTGTTGCTGTCTCATGGTAGTGGCTCTTATTTTGGACAATAATTAACTATTTAGAATGTTATCACAGTTCCTGCAATGGGTCAATTAAGTTTCAAGGTCAATGTTGTTACATTTGTTTGCTGTTGAATATTTGATTACTTGATTTGGTTTTTGAGATGGCGCTGTTGTTCTTTTTTCCAAGTCTTTTCTTTTTCACTTTGTCTTTTATCGTGTAGTTTTTTACCTTTTGCAAGCGCAATTTGGATCTTGATGAGGTTTCCCTTCAAGAAAAGTTTGCATGGTACCACTGTAAATCCTTTTCTTTGGACCGCGCCAATGAGTTTGTTGATTTCTTTGCGAGTCAGTAATAATTTGCGCGTACGCGTGGGGTCAGGGTTGCTGTAGCTGGCTGTGGTGGGCAGCGGAGTGATGTGAGCCCCGATCAGAAAACACTCGTGATTACGTACCACTACATGGCTGTCTTGTAGATTGATTCTGTGTTTTCGTATGGCCTTGACTTCCCAGCCCTCTAGAGCAATGCCAGCGTCATACTTGTCTTCAATCATGTACTCATGGTAGACTTTTTTGTTTTTGATTAGTTCTATGATTTTTGGCTGTGAGTTTTGCATGGATTTGATCTATTTGTGTGGCTTAGCGTCGATAAAACAAGGTCTGCTGTAGATGGTGCGAAAATTAATTAATAAGTCCTCAATAGTATCATATTCCTGCGAGGAAATGTATTCTCTTGTTTGTGATATTCCAAATTATCATCTATTTCTACCATATTGCTCTTCAGCAAGTATTTTAAATCAGGAAGATGATGTCGTTCACGGAGAGATGATTTTCTCTTACCTGGGCTTTACTTATTCTTTGGTGACAAAAAACACGATGCGGCCCTATGAATCCATAGACCTATGTCTTGTCAAGGGAGACGTTCAGGCGCTTGATGGTCGTTGGGAGTTCAAAGACCTTGGAGATGGTCGTTGCCAAGTGTCGCTGATTTTAGATGTGGCGATGCATGATGGTTTGTTGTACAGGATGTACAATCGGGTGATTGATAAGCTTGCTGATACGATGGTTGACTGTTTCGTCAACCGTGCCTACCAAGTATACGGTTATGGTGACGATTGACTTAGTGGTTGTTTAATTGTAGGCCATTGTGGACTAGTTAGCTATTTTTGGGTTTAATTTTTTCGATTTTTATAAGTTTATTGTTTTTGAAGGTCAGCTTGAGTACCGTTTCATCAATGCTGCCGTGTGTCATCTGAAAATAGGTCCATGTGTCTGGAGCAAACGGATTGATGTGTGGGGGGTGGCCAATCAAGTTTGCAACTTGTTTTTTATGCATACCGATTTTGAGTTTGTTGGTGTCGAGCTGCTTGATGGCGATGCCTTGGCTACTTGTGCCGTATTTACTGTTTTTTGATGTGCTCATAGAGCTGCAGCCGCTTAGTAGGATAACTAATAATATGAAGTAATACATTATTGACTCGAATTTAAATTTTCCGACATATTAGCACTATTTTTACTGCGGTGCAATCATGTGCACGTATTGGTTATAGGCATGATGGATACATAATATTTTTATTCTCACTTTTTAGACCTATGGACTTTTTTCTTAATAGGTCAATGATGCTAGGGGGCAAGCCATTGATGTGTCCAGCGACTGTCGGGGCCTAAAGTAAACTTGATTTTTTCATGGCCAGATGCGCTGAGATGGAGGCGTTCAACACAATGAATGTGTAGCTGAACGATTGCAAAATTATCATAAGGGTGCATGGTTTCAGCGATTACTTGACGATCTTCCCATGTCTTTTTAGTGAACCCAGTTGTGCGTTCAGATGATTTGGTGCTGGGAGGTATATCTGCACAATAGCAAATTTTCGACATTTGACGCATACTTTTCCATGTTTTAAGCGTAAGTTCGTCATGATGTCTCAATTTTGCCACGCCAGATAGGCTGAGTTGTATTTTTTTATATTTACACCAAAATAGGCAGCTTATGTGTGGTTGATTTTTGAGGTGTGCTACTTTTTGAGAGCGGATGTCGGTGTGGACATTGATTATTGCACTTTTCTCACATAGTTTTCTTGGGATAAGATTGATGCATCTCGGGTGGTTGTTGTTGAGATAACCAAGTGTCATTATGTGGTAATTGCTTTTCCGAGAGGCGATGCCTTCTTGTATAAGCTCCCAGCAATGCTTAATGTTAACTTCAGAGCTAATCTCATGCTGACTCATTATGCTTGGCTTTATTAACTTGTATTATTTTATCTTTTTTTATCTTTTTTTGCAAATTTGAGGAATTGTCGGGTGTCTGAGTTTTAAAAATATCTGTTTAATTAATGTGTCTGTTTCATTGACATAATCGGGGTTTATAGATTAACATTTACTTAATGAAAGCTATTGTGCGGGCTGTTTATGAAAACTACGGATATTTATGTATTGCCGGTTATTGCGCTTGTTTTTTCGTGCGTACTAGCGCAAGAGGAAGCCGAAGTTTCAGATTCTGAAAAAGGATCCGATATCCATATTGACCGGTATCTTGATCCAATAGAAGGTGCTACTTATACTAATCTTACTTTGGATTATGGTGCACGCTTCGGTCACAATGGTATGCCAAGTAGTGATAGCAATTATCTTAGTTTTGGGATTACTGATTTTGCGATCCATACACGTTCAGTGTTTGCGCTAAATGACAATTATTCTGTACGTCCGGAGATTGTGTTTGGGGTTGGGAGCGATACCACGACTATGAGTGAACCTGCTGATCAAGTCGGCAGTGAGGATGTCAGTATGTACTTGCTAGATATCAATCAACAAACATCACTGAATGGTATCTCTCTAAAGCTGCGACAATACGTACTTCACTTTATTTCGAAAAAAAGTGGGATACTCTCACTTGGTCGGTCCGAGACATTTGATCGCTCTGCAACTGAGTTTTTAGCATTAGGGTCTGGTGTTAATAATAAGTTTTATCAAAATGCTGCTGGTGTAAGGCTCTATAACGATAACAGCAAAAACTTCTTGGGCCGTTTTACGAATGGCACCGGTAAACTTAAGAATCCTGATGATGATGACTCTAACGGTGGATCAGGCTTGAGATTATGGGGTATCAATCGTTATGATGAGCTCTATGATGGTTTCGCATATACAGTGCCTTACAAAGATTGGCTACTGCAGTTTGCTTATAGTAACGTTCCGGGCGACTTCACCGATAAATATTATCAAGTGGGAATGCGTTACACCTATGACGCGTTGTGGGCACGATTAAGTATGCTTGGAAGCTTTGCTAGCTCATGGCCAAGTGCATGCCAAGTTTCTTCGTATTTGAGAATGTCAGAAAAATCTGCTGGTTGGGCAAATTGTCAATACACTGGTATCGATGCTAGCTCACCTTACAGTCAGTTCACTTTAGGTTCGAAGTTATCACTTGGATACGTTGATGCGAGTATTTCATACCGTACTCTATTCGATTCTGATGACGATGCAGCAGCTGTTGGGTTATCAGGTCGTGTCCACGATTATTATGCTGGTTTAGATTATACCTTTATGGACGCGACTGAGTTTGGTCCATTATCGATGGGTGTTGGTGTCATCAAACAAGATAAATTTGCTAGTCTGGTTGGTGACTCGACTTCAGCTTACGCAAACAGTCTGAATTCGGCAGAGCCTTTGTCAGTGCGTGACAGCAAGTCTTATGGCATTATTTTCTCTATGAATCAAAAGCTAGGATATAACTCTGGGGTTAGACTGTTTTGGGAACAGTTTGAGTTCTCAGCCATTAGAAAAGATAATTCAATCAAGATTAAGGCTAGCCCGGTTCGTTTGGCTGTTTTAAATTTCTATACGAATATTGATCAATGGCATCTTGACAAGCGGTAAGATTATACGTCATATAGAACAACGGTTACTGCGTAAGGGTTTCGTATTGAGCCATGTTATGGCAGTGATGTTAGAGTTAAGCCTATGCTACTATTCTTTTTGATTCCTATGTTGAGCTTCTGTTGCTCGGGTGCTCAAACTGTGCCTTCGTCATGTTCTGCGCATTCTTGTGATGAAGTTCAATCATCTACGATGACTTGGTCCAAAGCCTCTGATGCATTAAATCTATCTCATGGTCAATCAATTTGTTTCCCCAGTGTTGAGACTGTCCCTGATCATCACGATGAGATGTCCTGGTCTTTACGAGCAAATCAATGGCGAATCCGTAATCGAGTCGGTCAGGCAAGTTTGTTACAGGGTAATTTGATTTTTGAATCGGACTTGCAGACGTTGAAAAGTGAAACTGCGTGGCTATTGTCCAGTGCAGATGGTGGCCTAGATCAATTATGTTTTCCTCATCAGGTGGTATGGAATCATGCGTCCTGGAAAGTTGCTTCTTCTCATTTAGTATATCGTGCAGATTCCGATGATATTCGATCTTGTGGTGGTGCTTTTGTCTTGTACGGTGTGAATAATCAGCCTTTGTATGGGTTTGCAAAAGAGAGTTTTTTGGCTAATAAGCACACGTTAGTCATGAGGGATGTTCATGCAACTGTTTGTCCTATGCAAGATCGTACTTGGTCATTATCTGCAGATCAATTGGATTGGTACGCGCAAGAGAAACGAGCGGTCATTAAGAAAGCTCGATTTTATGTACATGATACTCAGGTTTTCTCAATCCCCAAATTACAGTTTACGCTAGGAGAGGGTGATTCGTATGGTTGGCAAGTACCTCAGGTAGGCTCTTATTATGATAATACTTTGATGGTGACTTTTCCGTACCGGTTGAGATCTAAATCTTTTCAGATCATTGCTCCGTGGGTTGGTTCAGGATTAAGTATTGGTGGCTTGTATCATCGAAGTCATCAGATAAATGATACTGATCATCGTACGATGGTTCGTGCTGGTTTTTATCGTGATTCACCTAATCTTCGTTATGGCGCAGTTTCTCAAGGTACCTATCGGGATATTCTTGGCGATGATACGTTACGTTATCAGTTATTGAATATGCGTGATGGTTGGTATGGCCAGTATTTTTATCCCCAGTTTTTACCTGCGATACGTCCAAATCAAGATTTACCAAGCTATATTGATTATGCGAGGAATACTACTGGTTTGCGTACCCGTGCATCTCTGATCTATTACCAGAAGTTTTCTGGTGACAAAGTATTACAAGACGAAATTACCGTGCCTTATTTGCATGTCTTGCCACGTCTTCAATTTGATGTTGATCACCGATTGATTGATACATCTGGTGTTTTTGAACATTTGGTTGCTAATTCGGAAAAAGATAATTACCCTGGTTCGACGAGATTTTTAGGTTATTTTGGGGGTCATTATCACCGGCGTTCGAATATAAAAATTAATGTTGGTAGTTGGTTAAAGCATCAGCGAGTTGACTCGTTTTCAGGCTGGGTAAATTATAATCGTCAACATGATTTCTGGGCGCCAAATATTGAAGTTCTAACTAGCCAGCGGATTCATCAATCCATGTATTTTGATCTTGCTTATGCCTATACCAAAACGGTTGATCAGTCATTAGATCCAGTATTTCAGAGACGGTGGCAATGGTTAGGTGGGCAGCCAATGATTGACAAGCTAGTCAGTATCGATAGGGTGTATGATAGAAACCGCTTATGGCTAGGGCTGACGACGACTGGGTTGCCTTTCATGTCAGATGTTAAGGTGTCGGCTCAACACATATTTGATTTCCACTCTCCAACTGTTTCGCTCTCAGCGGATGGTCAAGAAGACCCCTTAATTCAATATTCAAATAAGGTGAGTCTTTTTACCCTAAGTAACCAGAGCAGGCAATTATTCTCTGACGGTGTCTGGGTTTGGCCACTAAGAAAAATGCAGTACTATCATTTACGGTGGCAGTATAAGCGTGTGAAACTATTATGGTCGCGGCAGCCAGATATCGTTACTGTACAAGATCAAGTGGTTAGTGTTCCCGCTAATCGACTATTTAGTGCTGACTTTAATGTATTTGATTCAGGACTATCGAAATTCTCTTTCAAGACTGATTACCAATCAGGTATTGATCGATCCTTGAAGTACCGTTTTACCTGGTCGGGTGATCGTTGTTGTTGGCAGGGGAAAGCATCAATCATACTAACTAAGTGGATGAGCCAATCAGATAATTTGAGTATGTTTACGGGATGGCAGCCCAGTGCTCAGATAGGCATATCTTTGAAGGGTTTATCGTCTCGCCAACGCCCATGATAATTGACATTGTCGATGAAATGGCTATACTAGCCTAAAATCATTACACGAGGGGCTCACATGTTTAATCGATACTTTATTAGATGTATAACCACGGTCGTTTTGTTCTCTACAGCATTTGCCGGACTTTCTGATGAGATTGTTTTAGTGGTGGGTGATCAGGTCGTGACTCGATCTGAGTTTGAAGTTGAAAAATCATTTTTTATTAAAGCGAACCATGTGACTTTTGCAAATAAAACTCAAAGACAGCAGTTTGAGCAAGATTTTGCAAAGATGCATGCAGAGACTATGTTGCAGTTGGTTGTTGGACAGAATATGAGTATTTCTCTGGACAAAGATGATCTGGATTTGGTAAAGCGTGAGATGTTGTCGCGCCACGGGGTCAAATCTGAAGATGACTTTAAAGCGCTTCTATCTTCAAAAGGTGTTGACTATCATATGTTTATGAAGCAGGCCGAACGCCAATACTTGCTTAAAAAAATTCATGGTTACGTACTTGGATCAAGAATACGCTTATCTGAAAAAGAGATTGATAAGATCTATGATACTGAACTTTCAAAGCAGAACTTGTTGTATGTCGAGGACGTATTTTATTCAACGGAACATACTGTTAAGAAAAATCATTTAGCGATCAAAGAGAAATCGCAACGTGTTTCAGATGACTGGAAAAAAAGAACCTTTTCAGCCAACACTGTCCCAAAAAAAAGCAAGATGCTAACATTTAAATGGCAGCCACTTGATGCATTGCCTAGTCAGTTTCGCGACGTGATTACAAAAATGCAGGTAGGAGATGTGTCTGATCCAATTGAGACTGATAATGGTTACCATGTTCTCAAACTCATAAAGAAGAAGCTTCCAGCGAACGTGCGATTGGAAAAAGATCAAATTAAGCAAAAGATTTTTGTGGAGCGTATGAGTGTTGAGTTGCCGAAGTGGTTAGATGAGTTGCGCGACCAGACTTATATCAAGATTTATCTGGATTCACCAGAGTAACCGCTAGTGGTTTATCAGAGGCCCACCAAAAAATCTCTTGGTCAGCACTTCTTAATTGATGGTTATATCATCGATCGAATACTTCGATTGTTGGATCTAGTCCATGATGATTGTGTGATCGAGATTGGTCCTGGATCAGGCTGCTTGACGGACCATATCGTTCATGACTGTGCGCAGCTATGTGCAATAGAGTTGGATGCCGACTGTGTCGGCTATTTGAACTCCAAATACAGCGAATGTGATCATTTTAGTGTATTGCACAAAGACTTTTTGTCTCTGGATGTCTCTGCTTTCCAAAACAAACATTATCGCTGGGTTGGCAACTTGCCGTATAATGTTAGTGTTCCCATACTACTTCGTTTGATGGATTTTCCCCATCTGATCAAAGATGCTGTGTTGATGTTGCAGAAAGAGGTTGCGTTGCGGTGTTGCGCGCAGGTTGGTAATAAGCATTATGGTCGTATCGGTATCATGTTGCAGTGTGTTTTTGATATCTACTATTGTTTTGATGTTCCACCTCAGGCATTTTCTCCGCCGCCCAAAGTTGAGTCTGCTGTTGTGCGTATGGTTGTGAAGGATAATCCGAAATATGAATATTTGCGTCATCCACATTTCCAGACTGTATTAGTTCTTTGCTTCAATCAACGTCGTAAGATGCTCAGAAAGATTTTTCAACAGTACATCAATCAGTCCCAGTGGCAAGAGATGCGTATTGATAGTCGATTGAGGCCAGAGCAAGTCACGGTTGATGACTTTTATCAAATTGCTTGTGCTTTTCAAGAAGAAAGTTAATAATATTTTCTTAGAGTCGGGAGTTATTTCGGTCATGTCACCAGATCTATCTAATCGATGTTATCGATGTGTTGAGGATTTAGCAGAATTTTTTTCTAGGGTTCCAACAGCACTATTTTATTTGTTGGCGCTTGTCCATGCTAATTTTTGGATTACTAAGTTTTACTATCGATTAATGCTGTGTATTTTACATAGCATGATGGTTCTGCATTTGCCAATGGACTATGTGGCTGTTGTTAAGCGTAATGTGGCTTGGGCCCGTGAATTGAGTTACACAAAGCCATCCGACTGGTTATTTGCTTATCACCGTTATTACAATATGTCCGGTCGTGTCGATGTTGTTCTTGCTCATTATAAGGAAGACTTGTCATGGCTTACAGATTATTTAAGTCGGATTGATCATCTTTATTTATATTGTAAGGATGAGGCTGCGTGTCGTAAGGGATTACCAGAAAACTTACAGGGTGCTAAATTGGTGGTTACCCATTTAACTAATGAAGGGCGAGAAGCTAATACTTATCTTCATCATATTATCAACTATTATGATCATTTGCCTGATCGAATTGTTTTTAGTATGGCATCACTCAACGGTAACTGGATGCGAAAACTTGCTTTTATCTTTGCACTCACTGAGCCGAACAAGCCCAGACAATACTGCTATAATCAGGCTGTTATCCTAAAGTTGCAGGGGTTCCAGATGCATAACCGGTATGTTCCTTCAGTGTCGCTTGGTGACGGGTATGAAAAAGGTATGATTACGATTTATCCAGCAGAGTTTCGCCCATTAAAAGAATGGATGGGACACTATTTGCCGTTTGATGTTTACAGCAATCGTTGTCGTTTTGGTGATAGTCAACACGGTGCAATTTTCTCTACGACTCGCGAGGATATACAAAAAATCAGTCAATTGAGTTACCAAAAATTATTGATTGCGAATCAAGGCGCTGATCTTATGGAGGCCGGATATTTTATGGAAAGAATCTGGCGCTTCATGTTAGCTGCAAAAACGAATCATTGAATTTGAATTTTTGATTTGTTTATTATTTAAAATGAGTTTTGATTTATCAGTGCTTATGCTTGCGGATTTTAATCTAACATTCAATAATACAAAATCAGTATAAAACTTTTTTATCATGCGTACTGTTGAAATTTATTTTGATAGGATGGTCACTCTGTGTGAGCGAGTGCGATGGCCCGTCTTTGCTGGTCTGCTGGTTATTTGGCTTAATTATGTTATTACAACCATCATTTTTTTAGTCGCTCGGTCGTATCTTTGGCTCATGCTTGTGTTTCATGCTCCGTCGCCTATAATTGATCAGGCTCGCTTATTCGCCACTCGGTCGTGGGAGTCTAGCTTCGTGACTCCATGGGACTGGGCTTGTGCACAATATCGTTTTGTTCGTTTGCAAGATCGTGTTGATGTGGTTGTTTCCCACTATAAAGAGGATTTAAACTGGCTACGACCTTTTTTGAAAAAAATCGATCATCTCTATTTGTATTGTAAGCATCAAGAATCTTGTTTAATTGGCCTGCCTGAAAACTTAGAGGGTGCTAAACTTGTGGTTACCTATTTGCCTAATGAGGGGCGGGAAGCCAATAGTTATCTTGCACATATTATTAAACATTATGACGATATTCCACGGCGTACTGTATTCACTTTAGCTTCGATGAAGCACAACTGGGGGCGTTATATATCTTTTCTCTTAGCTTTTACTGAATTTGGACAGCCGACACGGCACAATGTAAATGCAGAAAGCCTAGATGGGATTCGATTTTTTCATTTTAATACTAAAACTGTAGTGGCTCTATCTTTGGGGGACGGGTACCGTAATGCCAGAGACAATGTTATTAAGCTGGCCGATAGGCAGCCACTTAATGATTGGATGATGTATCGATTTGGTCGCGATTTGCTTGTGAATAGCTATCGTTGTGGTGAAGGACAACATGGAGCAATTTTCTCAACTGATGGCCAGCGGATACGTCGATTTCCAAAATCTCTTTATCGTTTACTTCTAGATGATAATTCTGGTGCAGATTCTATGGAAGTTGGATATTACATGGAACGATTGTGGCGTTTCATGTATGCTTGATTGTGTGAGTAAGGCAATCGTTTTTTGTGAAGAGGGATTATGACTATTATTGCAGTTACTGGAGGCGTCGCAGTTGGAAAATCTGTTATGATGGCGTATTGGCAGGCTAATTTTACTGCTCCGATTTTTGATATGGATGATATTGGAAGGGCTTTTCTTGAACAGAGCTCGGTAAAAAATGAAGTTGTGCGTATTTTAGGTAATCAGATTTTGTGCTCGGATGGTAATATTGATAGGCGTTACGCGCAACAGTTAATGTTTTCCGATGTTGAAAAAAAACATGCGATGGAGTCTTTTCTGCATCCGCTGATTCGTAATGAATCACAACGTATGGCAGAAAATTTTTTGCGTGAGTATCCTTTTTGTGTTGTTGTGGTTCCATTGTTGTATGAAACTGGCACTGCTGGGCTGTATGATCGTGTTTGTGTGGTCGAGTCAGCCCTTGATCAGCGTATTCGTAGGTGTTTTGATCGCGGTATGTCTGAGACGGTGACCCTATCTATTTTGCAATCGCAGGCTAGTTCAGAACAACGACTTTCGATTAGCCATGACATTATTTATAATATGAAAGATTTTTCTTCTTTCTATTCTCAAATTGATACGATTCATGCTCGATATGAAGCGCTTTTTGGACGTGGGTGATTAGGCTGGTATGAACTATTATTTTTTAGGCTTAAATTTTTATGACTCTGAGATATTCTGGCATTATTTCAGGCAGTATTTTTATTGTATTGTATTTTTGGTTTTCTGTTTGCCTACGCATGCGTATGAGCTTTTTGGACTGAAATTTACGGTTGCAAATGAGTTTCGTCAAGAAAGCATAATGTTAGCGTCTGAGCGTCTTACCCGTATGCTTCCTGAGGCAAATGGTGGACCGTCATACAATAATTCACCGCTGTATGATCCTCGACCAACAAACCCTATTACATGTTCGGACGGTTCCCAGATTGCTTATAATAACCCGGTATCATCTACTCCAATAAATGCGACGCTTGGTTATCTCACTAGCGATGCTTTAAAATATGGCACAGTTTGTCAGGGTGTTTATGGTGAAGCGGTGCCTTCTTATGCTGGCAACATTAATGCTGATGATTGGCGACTGAACTTTGATAAGGGTGACCTTGTTCAAGCACCGACTTCGCTTAATTCTGTCATTGAAATGTTTGGAAAATTTTCTTTTGGTGAAGTAAAAGGGCTTTTAAATCTTGAGGCGTTATTTGATGGTGTTCTAACTGATGAGGGGAGTTTTCAGCGATCTGCATTGGATTCAGAAGGTGAAGATAGAGTGGCACGTTATATTCGTTTGAATGGCTATTTATCTCTTAAGACAAGGACGTACAACAACCGTGCATTAAATATCAAATTAGGTCAACAACAGATTCATTGGGGCGAGAAAACATTTTTACCTGGGGGGATTAATTGGTTTAATCCGCTTAATATTCCTCGATTTCGTCAAACTGGCTATGAGCATGGATGGATTCCGGTCTCTGCATTATTTTCGGAATTTGTGTGGTCCCGTTCTTTATCCATCTCTGGTTATTATGGAGGATGGAATCGATATGAGTTTGACGTGCCTGGAACCTATGCTGGTATCGGTGGCGATGTCTGGGTTGATGGTGCAGGTGTGGGGGGGAATCAACATAATTTTGTTGTTGGTAGCGGTTCATACTTTACGGGTAACAGTTGGCCTTGTCATTATAATGACGCTGATTATTGGCAGGGTGGCACGATTAATCAGTCCACCAAAACCTATGCGGATGCGTTAGCAGCTTATGCACCACGCTGTCCTGGATCAGCAGATGTGTTGACTAAACTCACGATTGGAAGGGCAGAAGAGGATCGAATCAAAGCGAATGATTCTTGGGCAATGATTCCAAGAGGGGATGATGAGAAAGGCTCTCGCTCCTATGGTTTTATGTCGGAATATCTCAGTAGAAAATTTAATCTTGGCGTGCAGCTATCTTATCAAGGTGGTGATGCGCGTGTTCCAATGATCAATTATTACACCAACCAACCTAAAATAATGCCATATGCCACAGGTGTTATGGATTCTGTTATTGGTCGTGGCGCTACCGTGACGGGCCTTGGTTCTTTCTTGTTGCTCAATCCGATGAATGTTTCTCCAGCTGTTCCTTATAATCCAACCTATCAGAATGTTATGATGAATACGGATAATGGACTCGTTACTACTTTGAAAAATGCTGTGCCTGGGCTTAATACGTACGGAGCGACGCCGGGTTCGGTTGCGGAGATGAATGCTTTACAGTATGCGCTAGCAAATAATCAGAGTGTTGCTGTTACTCAGTCGACTACTCAGCGATTTGAGGCGCTTGGTGCAACATACACAGGTGCAATTAATATTCGTCCAGAGTTTAATTTAGGCATTTATGGAGTGTATCCTCATGAGGATATTTATGGCATCAGTATGAGATATACTGGCTTTGGAACGGATCAGTCTCCATTGTTTATGAATATTGCTTACCGTCCAAAGACACCACTGCAATTTGATCTCAGTGAGTTATTGATTGCCGGTTTATTTAACAACTGTATGATGACGTCAACGGGGGCTTATGAGCCTACACTCTTGAACAGTGAACCATACCACAATGAATTTGATCTAGCGCTTGGGGATAATCGTGTAGGGTGTCGTGACTATCACTCCATCATGCCTGGTTATACTACAGAGTACGATGGTTGGATCACAGATTTAGTTGCTCAGGCTTATGGATCAAATAAATGGGCGCTGCGTTCAGATAGTGTTTTTGGGCGATTACAAATGCGAGCGATTTACGCAGGTGGTATTTCAAGTCGTGCGGATACTTCAGCCCAAGCTACAATTAATGGAACGACGGTTACTGGTCCTCTTATGCCATTAGATAACCTATGTTCAAGTGGTTCGGATTTGCCCTTGTCGGGCATTGTTGGCCTAGATCCTCGACCTCCAATTATTTGTCGGCCAACAGAGTACTCCATGGGTCTGCTTTTAGGCGGTGGTCTTAACTATGATAATGTTATGATTATGGGCGTGCCTTACACCGTCTCGCCTGGCATTTTGGTATCACGTGGGATGGTCGGGCGTTCACCTCGTCCCCTTGGTGCTTGGTTGAAAGACGTTGGTTATTATATTGCTAGCGTGCAGTTGAAGAATAATAAGCAGTGGTCTTATGAGTTACAATACCGCGGTTATTATGGCCCAGAGCTTTATAATGCTGAGGCAGGCAGTGATGCTGTATTTTTGTCAATGCGTTATCTTTTTAATCTTGTTTAATTTCGTTTTTTTCTAATACGACTAGCCTGTGGTAGTTTGTTTCGTGTATTATGAGATTACATTTAGAAAAGGATGATGTATGAGCTTTTCTCTCGATAATCTCAAAGACCCAAAACTTTGGTTGAGGGCGGGGTATACCCTATTGTCTCTAATCGTTATAGGGTATTTATGGTATTGGATTTTTTATTTATTATTGCTGATCTGGGTTGTACAAACTGGTTTTTGGTTATACGGCGGTCAATCAAACGAAGACGGCTTGGCTTATACTAAGTTCTTAGCTCAAGCCTTTTATCAATATGTTGAATACATCACATATATTACGGATAAGAAGCCATATCCATTGTCATATCTTCCTTGATAAAGTGTGGTATGCGTGCACATGCCTTGTTGATCAATAAATTTGGTCATGCTTACGGGTACTGACTGTGTCGCTAACCCAGTTGGTTGGTAAGAGACATGGTCATCTGCCTTTGTAATGTTTCTATGATGAGAAGTTCCTTTTCTAGGCGATGTTTCGTCGATCGGTGGATCGATCCTTGCTGGTTGGACCTGGAAATGCGTTGGATTGTCATGATAACCATCAGTGCGTCAGGCAATCTCACCGTCGTGTGATGTAGCTACATTGATTGCAGGAATTGTGTGCCGTGTGATCGCCAGGATCAAGTGCTTTGCGCTAACGTCTGTTAATCAAATGGCGTTACCATTTTACCAACAGGTCGATTAGATTGGCGTGTTGTTTGAGGTGATTGTTGGCTTTCTTCTTGCTCGTTCGATACTTGGATATTAAGTATTTGAGTCACATAGTCAACTTTAACACGATCAAGCATATCATTGAATAATGCGTGTGCTTCAATTTTGAATTCGTGCTCTGGATTTTTTTGAGCATAACTTCTGAAGCCTATTCCCTCGCGTAAGTCTTCAATTGTCAAAAGGTGTTCTTTCCAATGGTGGTCGATAATCTGCAACAATACGGACTTCTCAAGCATATACAGCTGATCAGTTGGTGCTTGTTTCACGGCTTGATTGTATAGATTAAAATAGTAACTTGCTATTTTTGCAATAATACTATCATCAGACCGATCATTGAGTATTTCAGTAACTTTATCTGGCGTTATTTGATTGATTAGATCTGCCGGAGGTGTATTGCGAAAGCTTTTCTTTAATATCGTAATAATGCTGTTTGAGGTCTCGATTTCATCATCTGGCAATTCTTTTTTGATAATGCTCACTAAAGTGCCACGGGTCATCTTTTCGATGTCGTCGTGGATATCGTCTAACTCTAGAAGTTCATTACGTTGCTGATAAATCGATAAACGCTGGTCATTGGCAATATTATCATATTTGAGTACTTGTTTACGAATATCAAAATAGTGTGCTTCCATTTTTTGTTGGTTACTGGCAATTGCGCTATTGAGCATACTGGCTTGTAGGGACTCTCCAGGTTTATTGCTGGATGCCTTGATAAAGTCTAACACACCCTGAGGGAATATTCTGAATAGGTGATCTTCAAGTGATAGAAAAAACTGACATGACCCTGGATCTCCTTGTCTTGCGCAACGACCTCTGAGCTGGTTATCAACGCGCCTTGATTCATGACGTTCTGATCCCAAGACATGGAGTCCTCCTGCTTCTTTTGCAATACTTTGTTGTTTTTTCCATTCTTCAGTAATCTGTTTTTTTTCGTCAGGGTTAGTGGTATTTTTAAGAATGTTTTCTATATTACCGCCTAGAACAATATCGGTTCCTCGTCCTGCCATATTAGTAGCGATTGTCACACGTCCGGGGATGCCTGCTTGAGCAATGATTTCTGCTTCTTGAGCGTGTTGCTTAGCATTGAGAACACGGTGATTGATTTTATGCTTATTCAGAAGAGATGATAGATATTCTGAATTCTCAATTGATGTTGTGCCTACAAGGATCGGCTGATTATTCGCATTTCTGGTTTTGATCTCTTCGACAATTGCATCGTATTTTTCTTTTTGGGTCATGTAAATGATATCGTTGTGCTCAATACGGATACATTTTTTATTGGTGGGAACAACAATGACATGAAGATTGTAAATTTCCTCGAACTCTGCTGCTTCTGTATCGGCTGTTCCAGTCATTCCAGACAATTTGTGATACAACCTGAAGAAATTCTGGAAGGTGATTGATGCGAGCGTTTGGTTCTCTTCTTGTATCTTAAGGTGTTCCTTAGCTTCGACTGCTTGGTGGTGGCCGCTAGACCAGCGTCTCCCGTGCATTGCACGCCCAGTATGTTCGTCGATGATCACAACTTCATTGTTGTTAATAATATAATCGATATCTTTTTCAAGTATGAATTTAGCTCTTAAGCATGCATCAATGTAGTGTAATATTTGGGCATTACTAGCGTCGTATAAATTTTGATCTGCGGATAGTAAGCCATGACTTTTGAGCATACTTTCAATCCGCTCGTGTCCTGATTCGGTTAACTCAACTTGCTTTTCTTTAAGATTTATTGTCGTATCTGGTTGAATAGCTGCAACTGCAGATTTCATGTGTGCGCACAACTGACGAATCGATTTATGCTTAATGCGACTATTTTCGCGATAACGTTTATCGTCAGAGAAAAGTGTATCGACCAGTGGGTATATTTGTGCATACATATCAGAACTTTGTCCGATTGGTCCAGATATAATTAATGGTGTTCGGGCTTCTTCGATAAATATTTGGTCGACTTCATCAATCAGCGCAAAGTTAAGTTTTCTTTGTACTTTCTCATTGAGTGTGGTGCACATATTATCTCTGAGAAAGTCGAAGGCAAATTCATTGTTGCTACCGTAGGTAATGTCGCTTGCATATGCTTTCTTTTTTTCTTCATGAGACATGTTGGGGATTGCAATTCCGACGCTCAGCCCTAGAAATTGGTATATTTTCCCCATCCACGAAGCATCTCTTTCAGCTAGGTAGCTATTTACAGTAACGAGATGAACACCATCGCCCTTGAGCGCATTGAGTGTAATTGGTAATGTCGCGACAAGTGTTTTTCCTTCCCCTGTGGCCATCTCGCATATATTGCCTTCGTGAAGTGCAATGCCACCGATGATTTGTACATCATGGTGTCTAAGTCCTATGGTTCGCTTGCTTGCTTCTCTTACGAGGGCAAAACAATCGACAATTAAGTCTGATAAATTTTCTGTTGCTTTTGACTTTTCTCGAAGTTGTTGGAAGCGGCTACGAATTTCATCATCGCTGAGTGGGCTCAGCTGAGTTTCTAGTTGATTGATTTGGCTAACAATTGGCATGCACTTTTTGATAAAGCGATCGTTGTTGCTTCCGATGAGTAATTTCAGTAGATAGTTTAGCACGGGTTATTCAATATTTTTAGGTTATTTATTATAACTAAATATTGTATTTTCTGCAAATTTTGACGATAAACTCTAAGATAAAACTTTTTTCTACGCCTGGTAATATGGATTGATAATGACTATTATATGATAGGTTGTCATAGGGTCGATCATGAAAGCATCAGGTGCAGATATTGTTCTTAAATATCGTCGTCATTCGCAGCTAATTCGTTCAATCAATTTGGTGCTTAGGCCGCTGATTCCTGATGATGTGTGGCAGCAGTTACGTGTTTCCCATATCCAGGGATCGTGTTTATACATTTTACTTGATCATTCCGTGATGTTAATGCAAATGCGTGGTATGCAGCAGCTTCTTTTAAGGGCTGTACAGATGGTTCATTCTAAGATCAGTGTCATTCAGTTTAATGTTACGCCCAAAGCGCGAGCATACTTAACACCAGACCAAGACTATTCTGCGCAAAAGCGGCAAGCAATTAAACAATCATTAAGCAATTCTGCATGCAGACAGTTAGAGTCTTTGTATGTGCGATGCAAAAGCCCTGTTTTGAAAAAGCGTCTTGGAATGATATTAGCGCGTTATTCTTCGGTTACTGAATAATGATTTCACTTATTGACTTTTCTGGTTGATTTGAAATTAGGGTGTTGGGTAAAATTAGTAAGTAAATGGAGATTGATCTTTTTGTCATGTGGCTCGATGATCTCATGTTTATAATCGTGCCTATAAGGTCTTGCAGTATCCATGGTTTAGTTGTTTGGTCAAAAAAAAGAGCGGCCATAAAAATGACCGCTCAGTATAGTGAAAACAGTTGTTCTCGAAAGCGTATTAAAATCCCAAATTAAGAATATTAGTCCAGGTGTTATTGTTGCTATTTGCTGCCGTGTTTTTAGGTGTTTTGGACTTGTTTCTTAAGTCTCCGCTTTTTCTTGATTTGTTTTCCGTGTTCATGACTTTGTATCCTTCATTCGCAAAGTTATTGATTTTATCAATAAAGCTTTCGAAACCCCTGTAGAGTGTTTGCAGGAATGTCGGGTTGTTGTTATCGATTGGTGTAAGATTAGGCGTAATGATGAGCGTCATCGTTAAATTAACAGCGATCGCGGACATAACAATTTGAGGCCAGTAGCTTGATGTTAGGCCAAAAGATAGTATGCTCATTATCTTTGGTCCAAAGAACGGCGAAAACATGCACAATAACCGACTGCTTAGTAAAGTAACCATGGTGTTACAAAATACGTTGCTAAATCGTTTGGTGTGTGCCGCACTTTTGGCTTGCACCTGTTCCTCAATGCGATCATTATCACCTCTTTCGTTCCCAGCAGGCGCAGTTTGTGGTTGTTGGACAAAGGCAAGTTCTATTGCCGCATACAAAACTGCTGCTGCGATTGCTGACATGAGCACTGCAGGGGGGAATCCTAACCCTAAAAATGTGATGTCAGCTTTTGCGCACAGAATTTCTACACTGGCGAGTACTGCGATCATGGCTGCGGCTGAGTCAGAGACGTCTCTGGTCCAGTGTGGCTTTGGTAACTTTGACTCTTCTAGGTGCGCATAGTATGTTTCGATGTCGTTCATATCAAAAGCTGCGGGGGTTTCATTACCATTTCCCCGTTTGCGGCTGATGGTGTCCATGGTTGAGTTTGCATTAGTCCAGCTGGCGTTGTTTCGCGATATGACGAGTGAATCCATCAGCATATTTTTCATTGCGCTTCCAAGTGCAATGACCTGAGGAACTGTCATTACGGCGCCTGCTGCAAGTGGGAAGCTTGGTGATATTGACATGATGATGAGTAGAACAGGAAAATTGTTGTTGTCATTGATCGCTTTTGGAAGCGCTTGAAATAAGTCTTGGAATGCTCGGCGCCAGTTTAGAATGACGCGGTGATATAGATATTTGCTTGGTAAGTCGACTTTCTCCTCAGCACCCTTCAAGCGATTACCTATACTTTGTTGCTCTTCGCGCTGTGCTGTGAAAGTTGCTTGCACCCATACTCTACTGAACCAAACACTGGTCAAGTTTATAAACACTGAAAGTGCAAAAAAGCGTTTGATTAAGTTATTTTTAACAAGATTGAGAGAGGGGTGGAGTTCAAATTGTATCACTGAAATGATGCTTGAAATGAGTGAGAGAATTGCGCAGAGAATCGTTTGTCCGTAGTAGTAGACATTTGAGGTTATGTCATCAACTCTAGATATGTTTTTGATGTTGTTTTCGTTTTTGCTCTTAAAATCATCTAAGTCTCCAGCATTGTTGCGTTTTGCTGTAAATAGGGACATGATCAACGCGCCATCGACTGTCCCAATGTTTTGCGACTCTACTTTGGTGAAAATATTTCGGATTACCCAAAATCCTGCCTGCCACAGCAGCATGGCTGTTGCTGCTTCTTGGTAAGCTGTGAACGAGCCACCATTAAGTGCTGCTTGCATGGCGTTGTTGAAATAGAGATTGATCGGTGCAACAGTGCTCAGTATGCACAATAGGCTGCTCACTGCAATGAGTGATGGGGCTCTGCCGGAGGTGTAGACAAGTTTGCTCACCAATTGAATAAGTGACAGATTGTTCTCACTGTTTCTTGATGTGCTTAAATAAACGCTTGCTTGGATGACGGTGCACAAAGCCACAGCGCTTAGAAATAGGATGTTTAAACCTGCAAATTGTGGCCATATGATTGTGGCAAGGCAAAGTGTGCTCCAGGAGAACTCGGTAATGTTTCTTCTGATCGACTCCGCAAAGTGAGTGACGTGTTTTCTCCAACCTGATGCGTTGGGGTTTTGCGTTGACATTGATCGCATAATTTGCTCCTTCGAATTTAACAAAAGTGATGCAACATCATCAAACGGCAGATGCTATCAAGACATTGCAAAGTTTGTGAGCATTGTACCCGTTTTGATACAACCATGCAAGTGGAATAATCCTATTGGTCGATTCGTATTCTTTGGTCTGTATAATCTTGTATTTTTGTTTTTTTATTTTTATTGTTGTTGTCATAAAACTGTTTGGTACTAACTCAATGCACAAAAAAATAGGTATCTTAGTGGTGATGGTTGCGTCCAGTGTTAATGGTCTACTCGTGGGGTATTTGTTGATTCTGTATAGATGTAAATTTTGTGAGATCATCATTCAATGATATCGATTTTTTTGGGGTTGTGATTTTGAATAATGGTGTTGACAACTTTGTGATTTCCTGTAGAATTGTATATTATAACTTAATACAAAACTGAAGCGCCGATGACCAAGTTTTCCTCTGATCAACTGATTGCACGCCTTAATTGTGCTGCAAGATCGCAAATCAATTCTAGTCCCGCTTATACTGTATTAAAAAAACACGGCTATGTGACGGGTTTGTTCATCGCTCAACACTTCTATTTGTCAAGATTATTTGCCACAATGCGTGACGATTGTTCTGGTAAAGATAGTCAATTCCCGACAATGAAAACATCAAATGGGTGTCGCACAAGACATGGGTATGTTGGTGATCGATGTGTACTCCTACTCCGTGCGTTCTCTGCGACCGTTTTTGACGTGCTTTCCCAGTTTCGATATCACGGTATGGCTACTTTTGAAAAGCGGTTTTCACGAGGGACGCAACGAGTCATGAGTTTGTTGGAGATTGCATTTTGTTTGACTGGTGCTTGTGGTGCTTACAAATACTTTGCATCGATCATATCATCATTATTTGGGATCCTTGATTTATCATCAGTCTCTATGGCAGGATTTACGGTTTTCGGACTATTGCATATGATGACACTTGGCCTTGTTTTTACTGTGGGTCTGATTATTTCAAACGCACTTTTTATTGGGCTGATGCGTGTTGTTTATCCTTTGGGCACTGGTCGGGGGCGAGCGAGACTGGATAGGCACTATTTTAATCTTATTGAGGGTATTAACCGTGAACAATGCAAGCCAATAAAGTTTAAGATATCGAATGTGTGTAGTGATCAGACATTGATGGATGGGGATGTTAATGACTATATATCTGATGTTATAGAGCGATTTGGGTTGCGGCGTGATAACGTCAGTGGATTTTCTAACACCATCTTGTTGCTTAAAAAAACTAACTCAAAAGCTAATCAAGCGTGGCTGTTGGATAATATGATCAATGCAATAAGAGACTTTAAAAATGGTATCAAGATAATGTTGTCTTATCCCAATGTTGACTATGCAATGAGAGATCAAGCAGCTGAGGTGTATCTCAAGCTCGTCGGGTTGGTTCGTTATATGAAGAATAGAGAGACGATCCAATATAGTTATGATCAGATAGAGTCATTATATGGCAACGTTGCAATATTTTTAGCCGATAAACGGTTGACCCAATTCCCATATGATTTGAATGATGTTACGAAATGTGCCTTGGGCCTTGCATTCAAGACGCTTCTTCAATTGGAGCTGCTTACCAATAATAAGCGTCATGCGCACTGTGACGATATATTCGCTTGTGGTGGTTGTTGTCATGACGAGACGTTCTCAACAGCCATGATAAGTAAAGCGCCATTGCACAGTGTTACTTTTTCAAGTGATAGATCAAATCGAGATTCTGTAATTGCTAACAGCCCTGGTTTAACCCAATGTGAGGGTATAGCCGCACATTGCGCTCAGGATCAATATGGCAAAAACTCTCATGTTGCTGTGCGTTCTTGTCATTATGAGACGCTTCCAGTTGCTGAAGCGTGTACCCCTTCAGTGGATGGTGATGCACTTTGTAACGGCTT
>DCKN01000120.1:0-5150 GCA_002320385.1 Proteobacteria bacterium UBA1673 | reverse complement strand
TTTGTAACGGCTTGTCTGAACCAAGTATTGGTCATCATGCTAATTTCATCAAAGATGCACAATCATCTTATCTGAGGCCGCCATTTGATTTATGTCAGGAATGTGGTTCTCCAAATTCGATTTGCGCAATCAATAATTTAAATAAATGATGATCTCTACACAAGTGACGGATCGGCTATTGTTATGTGATTAAAATATTAACTTGTAAAGGCAGCTCACTTTGAGAGGGTTGTTATTTTTCACAATGTCTGTGCCATAATTCAAAGTCATGACTGTAGGTTTTTTTGAGCCATCTTATGGATTCTTCTGATAGATTCCATTGCTTTGGTTTGAGTGTTTGGTTAATATTTGGCATTTCATGAATAGGGCAGTTGATGTTGTTTGCGTCAAACTGTGTTTGGATTCGGTTGTTCAAGTTTTTTTTGTCGTAGCAAATAATAATGGTTTTTTGATCTTTGGCATTAAGCCAAAGATTTTGTGGTAAGAAATGATGTCTATGTGTGAATTGGTCGCGCTGTGAAATGACTTTAATGATATTTTTATGTTGTGGATGTTGTTCATCGCTCAAAATCTTGATGAATTGATTTGGATCATCGATGTTTTGTCCATTTCTCCATGAAAGGGGTCGTTGCCACTGAGCTATGTCTTTTGATCCATGCCGCCAATAATAAAAACTAGAAACGAAGCGTTCACTTGGTTCCCTGATGATTGTAATGGGCTGGTATCCCATTCTTCTAGCCGTATTCCCATCAAGATAATGTGTATGTGCAGAGCGTATTTGCTTACACAGGCCCGAAGTATGTTGTTGGTCAATCCACTGATTGAGCGTTGTACCTCCTGTTTTTGGAATGTGTACAAAAATGTACTTTTGAGCATGGTCAGTTGAAAGATAAATGATGAAATGGATGGCTAATGTAATGATGCATCCCGCCAATATCCATGGGTAGTGCTCAGATAAATATTCTTTGGCCCGTCTATATCCCATTACAAGTTCCAAGCATTCGGCTCAATCGTTTCTCTCCTATGTTTTTCATGTTTGCATTGCGCATGTTTGATAGATTTTACTGCAGTCTTTTGAGTGTTTTCTTAAATTAAAAACCTTATGTTTTGTTCCGCTTATAATGCTCTAAGCAAAGTGAAATGCATGCATTGATTTTAATTATGCCATGGTTTGATTACGGTGACTATGTCTTGATGGACTTAGCCCGTATTTTGTCTTTTTGTTTAAAGTGAATGATGGAGATCGCATTGACAGAGATAATCATCGATCGGTATAATCTGCATACTTTTTTTTGATAGAGCTATGAGCACGAACGATCGTATTGTTATCCATATTTTTACACGTGACTTTCGACTTCAGGATAATCCAAGTCTTTTTCATGCGGCAAGTTGTGGTCGAGTGTGGCCTGTATTTATCGATGATCATGATTATGATCCGTATCCAGCAGGCGGTGCTAGTCGTTGGTGGCTTTATCAATCGCTCAAAGATCTTCAGCAACGCCTCAGTGGAGGTTTGTCAATTTTTAAAGGTGAATTGGTACAGGTTATATCTGAATTAGTTGAACGGTTTCCTGTCCAAGGTGTTTTCTGGAATCGTTATTTTGATCAGTATCATCGTGGCCAAGAAGATCAATTGCTTAAAATATTACAAAAACGGGGTATTGCGGGTCGAAATTTTAATGCTGCATTGTTATGGAATCCTTGGCTAATCACTAAAGATGACGGTACCTTCTACAAAGTTTTTACGCCATTTTACCGTCGAGGCTGCTTGTCGGGTCCATATAAACCACGGCCAGTACTACAAACGCCCAGCCATTTGGAAATGGCGAATGTGGTTGAGTTGGATCCTGGGTTAGCGCTGGATTCTAGTGGGATATTGCCGAGTCATGCCTGGCATAAAAAGCTTGAATCTTATTGGAAGGTCAGTGAAGATGCTGCGCATCAATGTCTACAACAGTTTATTGAAAACGGCATTGGCGACTATAAGAAAGGGCGTGACTTTCCCGGTAAGAAGCATGTTTCGAGGTTATCCCCATATCTAAGACATGGTCAAATATCACCCAGTCAAATTTGGGATGCTGTGGATGACTTGCCGCCAGATGATAATGTGGCACATTTCAAAAGTGAGCTTGGATGGCGAGAGTTTTCATATTACTTATTATTCCATTATCCGCATTTGCCTGAGCAAAATCTGCAGCCGAAATTTGACCGGTTCCAGTGGGAACAAAGTGCTGAGATGCTTGATGCCTGGCAACGCGGTTTGACAGGGATCCCCATTGTTGATGCGGGTATGCGGGAATTGTATGAAACTGGCTACATGCATAATCGCTTACGCATGATCGTTGGGTCATTTCTAGTCAAAAATATGGGTCATCATTGGGTAGAGGGAGAGCGCTGGTTTAGGAACTGCTTAGTTGATTTTGATTTGGCAAGTAACAGTGCCTCGTGGCAATGGGTTGCTGGCTGTGGCACGGATGCAGCCCCTTATTTTCGAATCTTTAATCCAGTTACACAGGGGCAACGGTTTGATCCAGAAGGCATTTATACTAAGCGTTTTGTCCCAGAGTTGGCTCGGTTGCCGCAAGCCTGTCTATTCGCTCCCTGGGAAGCACCTGGTCTGGTGTTACAAGAAGCGGATGTTGTACTGGGTGATAATTACCCACGGCCGATAGTTGATCTCAAATCGTCACGTGAGGTTGCACTTGAGAAATTTCGAAAGCTGTCAAGTTAGGGTTGTTATCGAAGCTGGGTAGCCAGTCTCATCTGATTCAAACTTTTTGATTATCCTTCATGGTTGCACGGGAATTGTCAGCCATGGGTTTCTATGCTACATTTTTCTTAATCGATAAAATTTCTTGGTCCTTGTCAGGTATATTGCAAGCTATTAAAGTGCTGTCGTTTGTATTACGTCAGGCACGTGCCTTTCCGTTTTCTTCTTTGATGCGGTTGTTTTCAGGCTTTTTATGGGCTGTCATTACCAGTGTGCAGCCATACTTATTAAAGGATATAGTTAATCGTTTATCGCGATGTTCCTCTGTGGATGTTTTTGATGTTCTGTTTCTGCCTGTGTCACTTTATATTCTCAGTTATTTAATTCAGTCAGTCGGTTTTCAGTTGCATGGCTATTACGTGGATGCGTTTATGGTACCCAAAATGCGAAAGAAAATTGCGCAAGATGCGATCAAGCGCTTGGTGCAAAAGCCGTATCGATTCTTCCAAGATCATTTTTCTGGGGCAATTTCTAATCGGGTGAGTGACCTGATTCGATCTGTGCCTGATTTACTTGATATGATTTTTGATAAAATGTACAGCCACTTACTGGCATTTCTGATTGCTATTTTTTTCCTGTGGCAGGTAAACATTCGTTTTGCTTTGTTGACCGCGGTATGGGCGGCTCTGTTTTTTGTGGGGTTGTATGCTTTTTCGCACCGATTTGTGCGTTTGTCAAAAAAATACGCTGAATGTGTTTCGGACAGCGTGGGTCATGTAGTGGATTTTATGTCAAATGTTCTATCAATTCACTTGTTCTCTTCGGAAGTGAGTGAGCGAAAAATTTTGACGAGAGTTTTCGATCGAGCACAACATGCTGAGCGGCGATTATCGATGGCGTATTTGTGGATGTGGGTTTGTTTTGATTATTCGTTTTGTCTATTACAAGCTGTGAACTTTTATCTACTGTGTCACGGTGTGAGTAAGGCGTGGTTGAGTGTTGGAGATTTTGCTCTAGTATTAGTTTTGAACGGGTCAATACTACAGATTTTATACCGTCTTTCTAGAGATTTTTCCAAATTTTCTAAGGTGTATGGCCAGGTATCTCAAGCGCTACAAGTCATTGGTGATGATCAAGTGACTACGCGCATACAATCGCATTTGCCTTGTTTACGCGTTAAACGTGGTGAAATTGTTTTTGATCAAGTGCAATTTCATTATGCAACTGGGGTATCTTTGTTCAATGATAAATCTGTTGTTATCGATGCTGGACAAAAGGTTGGTCTTGTGGGTTACTCTGGTGCTGGAAAATCCACGTTCGTCAATTTGATTCTAGGACTGTATGAATTACAAAGTGGTCAAATTTTAATTGATCATCAAAATATTCAAATGGTCACGCCGGGTAGTTTGCGTCGGGCAATTTCTATGATTCCGCAAGAACCCAGCTTGTTTAATCGTTCATTACTTGAAAATATCCGCTATGGACGGATGGATGCATCCGATGCTGAGGTTATTGCTGCTGCTAAAAAGGCTCATGCGCACGAATTTATCATGCGGTTAGCAGATGGCTATGACACACTTGTGGGTGAGCGTGGGATTAAAATTTCAGGAGGGCAACGGCAACGGATCGCGATTGCTCGTGCGATTTTAAAAGATGCACCTATTTTAATTCTTGACGAGGCCACATCGCAACTAGACTCGCGTACTGAAAAAGATATACAAGACAGTTTAGGCGGGTTGATGCAAAATAAAACGAGTATTGTGATTGCCCATCGACTCTCGACACTTTTGAGCATGGATAGGATTCTGGTTTTTAATCGTGGGATGATCGTTGGGGATGGAACTCATAAGTGCTTGCTAAAAGAAAACGAGACGTATAAAGCGTTATGGGATGCGCAGGTGGGTGGATTCTTACCTGAAGATTCAAGTGACCATGGTCACTAATCTGGTTTTTTGCTTTTGTCTCATCGTATATGAATATAATTAATAGGGATTTTCTATGACTTTGTGGTTTTATTCTTGTCGCTTTATCAGAGCCTTCTCTGGCTACTTTGCGGCGCTTCTTATGATAGCAATTGGATCTGCTTGTTTTGAGATACTCACTGAGTACCAAATCAAGGAAATTATCGATCGGATTGCTTCCTTTGAGCAGGTGTACTTGCTGTGGTTAATTAGTTTATTTGTTGTCTATAAATTTTTGAACCACTTCGTATTTTTCTTGATGAGAATTGCTAATATTTATTATGATCCGAAAATCATTGCATTGACGATTTTAGATATTTATCGGCAGGTCTTTGCTCAGTCACTCTATTGGTTTGATTGCCATTTGTCAGGTGAAGTATCCAATAAGATTGCTGATTTTCAGGAGGGAATTACAACGCTGATCCAATCATTATTTCGCATTGGTATCATCATCTTCACGGTCATATTAGGGATAATTT
>DCKN01000008.1 GCA_002320385.1 Proteobacteria bacterium UBA1673 | reverse complement strand
AGGGATTCGAACCCTGGGAGGGGGTTACCCTCAACGGTTTTCAAGACCGCCGCTTTCGACCGCTCAGCCACCTCTCCTGTACGATAGCTCACAAATCTGTAAGACAACAACCATAATGTAACGTAATTAATTGCTACTGTCAACTTGCACTTTGATTAAATTCCAGCATTTTCATAGACGCAAACGGTGTCTCGTGCGGCCGTTTATATCGTTTTGATGCGATTTTCTAGATGCACTTGCTGAGCTGATGGTTCTGGTTATCTATGTGATTGTCGTCATGCGACATATGTGGTTTCCTCTCCTCTGGCGCGATGAGCTTTGTTGAGTAGATTATCACGATGCAATCATGATTCATTGAGGTCGACATGTTACTGGTGAGTGCACAGCATCACTTGCACTGAACGCAGATGACTCTGCGTTATACAACATGCACATTGGCATAGATGTGCAAGCTGTTTCATTATTCACCACGACGCGGTGATTCTTGGTCTATGATTTTTTCAAGTAACGAGCATTCTCCACACAATGGGTTAGGAGAACGTCTGTTGTGTGCTGTCGCGATGGCTTGATGAATAATTGTTCGATGATCAAGTATGAGTTTTGTTGTACAAAACGCGATGGCATGCATCAGTTCTGATAATAGAAGTGATTAGACGATGCATATAGACCACTTGATACTTCTTACGATTCTCTTGAGTCATGGTTGAATGTAGACTCGTTATGATGTTGTTTATCCCTGCTTGAAAGCCAATGCGAATCAAGCATTGTTTGTCTCAGCTTAACACGCTGAATGTGCGCACTTAGAACCACAGACTTGTTGTCGCACGCGTGAATTAAAGTTGCATGCTTCAACGATAACTATGATCTAACTCAAGATCTGCAAATTGGCCAACATGGATGACCAATGATACTTTGTTTGTCAACGACCTGTGATGCTTGTAGTAATCATGTGCGCTTTATGACGGCCATTGACAGCCTTGATCAGGGCGTTATTTTTCTTTGATTGTTGTATCGCGGGCACAGTTTTTGCGCAACTCGATGATTTATTGCGTGACCTATTATTGTACTGGGCCCAAGCGTGCTGATCAATGACCTCAGTGGCTTGTGGCCTTGTAGCACAAATCATTTTTTTTCATATAAAATCACATGCCAATATGGATTGGGAAAAAATTACTTGATGTTTGCTCAGGACATCCATACTATATGCAGAAGGATTAATTTGAGGAGTTTGTTTGTTTTTAAATCAATCGTTTGAACTCAAGTCTGGACAGCTTGCTTATACATGCGTTCGCATCAAAGTGTCTGACCTATCTCAGTTTGAAAAAGATTTTGTGCATGCCTCTCAGCAAGCCCCAAAACTATTTCGTAACGCAGCGTTTATTGTTGAGTTCTTATATGATGAGCTGATTACCGCGATTAAGCTTAAACGTATCCGCAAAGCAATCGAAAGTGTTGGTGCCAGTTTGGTTGGCATCAAAAGCGACTCTGATGCTCAGATCACAGAAAGCACCAAGGCTAATATATCGATTATCCATGATAACAAAAGCGCTGTCGGTGCAACGCAAGCTAAAAAACCAAGCAAATCATCCGACAACCCACGTGGATTGATGGTTCAGGGCAAAATTCGTTCCGGTACGCAGATTTACGCAAAAGACAAAGATCTTATTATTTGTGGCGATGTATCGCATGGTTCGGAAATCATTGCCAGCGGTAATGTTTTTATCTATGGTGCCCTATTTGGTAAAGCAATTGCTGGCGCTGACGGTGACGACAGAGCTGAAATTTTTTGTCACCAATTTGCACCTGAGCTTATTTCTATCGGTGGTGTGTATATTGTTAGTGAAGATATAGACCCTGATCTCATCAATAAAAGCGTGCGTGCACGCATGCTCGAGGAAAAAATTACGTTATCTACTTTCACAACGAGTCAAACTGCAAAGCAGTACGCTGTGTAGTATTTATTAGTGTTTTACTCGCACATCAATGAGCTTGTGCGCCCCAAGCCTGACCTGCTGTGTCAATCTTGATGACTGCTTGACGGGATCAGCGACTTTTGTTCTAATCGCTAACCGATGGTGGCGTGCGCTTTGGTCAACACTCAATGACATGGTTTTCAAGATGTAATCTAGCGTGGATCACTTTGGTGTTAAGGTGCCTGTGAGGCATGTTTCAGAAAAGTCCTGGTTTAATTTCCTTGTTCAATCTCGCATCCGGCTAGCTGAATCTAACCCCCAATACAGTTTTTGCTTGCGGCAGACATCATTGCCAAACGCCGTTTGAGTGTGGATATCTTCCGGTTTCATCTCTAATGTATTACCCTGAAGATATGCCCCTGTCCCATAAGTAATCGATTCACACTTTGACTATTTTTTAACAACCATTATTTCATATAGTTAATAAATAATAATCGAATTATGCCTGCTTTTTAATCCTGTGACAATGTTGCATAATTGATTTGGGTATTACGAAACACTGATTTTCACCAATAATGCTGTTGCATTCGCGCCATAAAGCCAATAGAATAATGAGAGATTTAAGTAAAGAGCAGAATATGTCACAGGTTATCGTAGTCACATCTGGCAAAGGCGGAGTGGGGAAAACAACAACAAGTGCGGCCATCAGCACGGGTCTGGCCATACGCGGTAAGAAAACCGTGGTCATCGACTTTGATGTTGGTCTCAGAAACCTTGACTTGATCATGGGTTGTGAGCGTCGAGTCGTATATGATCTCATTAATGTTATCAATGGTGAAGTTAATCTGAGCCAGGCGCTTATCAAAGACAAGCAGCTCAGCAATCTATTTGTACTGCCTGCGTCGCAAACGAGAGACAAAGACGCACTCAAGATCGAGGCTGTCAAAGACGTCATCAATAGGCTTAAAGAGAGTTTTGACTTTATTATCTGTGATTCACCGGCTGGAATAGAGAAAGGTGCATACGCAGCGATGCGCTATGCTGATCAAGCCATTGTTGTGACTAACCCTGAGATTTCTTCGGTGAGGGATAGCGATCGAATGATTGGCATCCTCTCATCAAAATCAGAGCGTGCCGAAAGCGGTTCTGACCCGATCAAAGAACACTTATTGATTACCCGATATGTGCCAGAGCGCGTGTCTAGTGGCGACATGCTCGGCGTTGCAGATATTCTGGAGATCCTCTCGATCGATTTAATTGGAGTGATTCCTGAGTCTAAATCGGTGCTAAAAGCGAGTAATATGGGTATCCCAGTCACACATAATCATCAAAGCGATGCCGGCCAAGCTTACATGGATGCGGTTGATAGACTTCTTGGTGAAACGGTAAAACCAATGCGCTTTGTGGAAGCCAAACGCAAAGGTTTGTTAGCCTCGTTGTACGAAACAATTGCAGGGGAGTAGTTTTATGAGTTTGTTTGATATTTTTAAATTTAAGACACAAAAATCGAGTGCTGATCTCGCTAAAGAACGCCTTAGAATTATTGTTGAGTCAAGCAATACGAATGAGACGATGCCTAAAATAAAAGAACTTCAGAGTGAAATCTTTAAGGTCATCGCTAAGTACTATAATATTCCTCAGAACGACGTTAACATCCAAATTGATCAACAATGTGGTAAAACAGTGCTTGAACTGAGCGTCAATATCGCCGAGGACGCTGCAGTAGAAGCCTAGAATCACTTTCTTGCGCTGATAGCTTCCAGTCATCTACCCGATACAAGCCGTTTGATTCGTATGCGCGTGCCGTATGCCTTATTCTTATGGTCTGGCTATCATTACTGTGTTACTGTCTGCGTTCAGCTACAACGATTGCATAATCAGTTAAAATGCTTGCGCCCAGTCGAAGTGAAACAGCTCGGCGTCACTTGGATTATAATACGGGATTACTTTCAAGCTATTGCATCCGTGAGCGCACATTCTTTTTCTTATCACTCGGCTCTAACGCTTTGCAAATGGCATTATTACTCAAAGCCAAACACAGTTGCCAGGAGCGCTTCAAGACTCATGACCGATAGCCGTAAAGGCACACTTAACAGCTTGACGCGTTAACTGGCCGCGGCTTTGGTTCTAAGCTTGTTCAGTGTTTCTGTTTTTAACGATGTGTTCGGGCGACTTTCAACAATGATTTGCTGTATCATTTCTTCCCTGGTCAACGTATTGGCGTTGAGGAATGCTGCTTTGGATGCTGCAATGCGGTATATCTCATTAGTAGATGAAGTTCCGTCATCTGCTGATGATAGCTGCGCATTGGACCCAAGTCGGCTCGTGTAAGCGTCGATATTGACTTGCTGCCGTCCGCTGATCGTCGTTGGCACTAAGGAGGCGTGTTGATAAAATTCAGTCGTAGTACTGTTTGTTAAGCTAATAGCATTAGCTTGGGGCTTGATGAACGCTTGCAATGCGGTTGCGTTAGCATTCGCACTTTCTGGGAGAGCTCCCGGAGCAGAGATACCGTTGCTGGGGTCATTAACAAAATCGTTAGGAATATACGCGCTACAAAGGTTATTTGCACACCCGTCTAAGCCAAAGGCAAAAGTAGTTCCTCCCTGAGCGTACGCGCCACTTGCGCCTGGCTGAGTGATTTTGCCAAATCCTGCACCGTAGGACAATAGTGTGTTATCAGAGCCAGTTGCACCAACAAGATTGAGACCGACCACGAGAATATCACCGGCGACAACTGTATTTGGTACTAAACCAAACTTATTGACAGCATTGTTTGATTCAATATCGCCGAATAACGAGGCTGTCTGGCCATCGGTTAGCGACGAAGTGACGCTTGGCATATTGACTACATTGCTCAATAATACCAACCCTAATCCTGAAGTATCTGTCGCGGCGTTTTGCTCAGAGATCGATATTGCGTTCTTTTTAGCAGCAGCATTGGCTGTACCCATATTAAAAAAGCTTTGCATGATGGCGATGGTTGGTAGCTTATCATTATTATTCGATGCTTGATTGGCACCAACGGTCGCATGTGCATCTTTAGAAACGATGCCTTTGAAATTGGTATTTTCAGCGTTACGTTGATCATAAAGATTACCAATTGCTGTATACTGCGCCCCACCACGACCGATAACGAAGCTCTCTAATTGCGCGCCAGCCGTATGTGCAGTGGTGGTTGACTCAACTAGCCCACCGACTTGATAGATATGTGAGTGATTACCGCCGTCAAAATTCACACTGTTGAAACTAGCGTTGGCCCCGAGCAGCATGACGCCGCCATTGGAGAAGTTGACGTTATTGATCTGAGCATACTTGGTTAACGTCCCATTAGTGGCATCATTACCCCCCATGATCACGTCTTTAAGTGGGCCAGTCGTTGCGGTAAGCGTTGATGCCCTGTCGCCGGCCGCGCCTGATGCGGCTGCAGATACACCAGAGAGTATGGGCATGCTTGCTGCTGATTCATAGTTACTGCTGTCAATGAGTGCATTAAAATCCATAAATGAACTTCCGGTAAGCGCAATGAAGTGCCCGGGATTATTGACCGAATTCGCAGCCTCGTCGTCAGTTGTATCGATACCATATCGTCCAAGAATACGCTTGACCCCGTTGAGTTGCATCGACGATGTACTGGTATTGAGTTGACGACCTAATAGACCCGAGCGAATCAGCGTTGCCTTTAATTTATCACCGCTCTCACCGAGTACTGAACCATCTGCTTCAGCAATGATAAAGCCGTTTTTAGTAAATACCAGTACAGCGCCTTCTTTAATGGTCAACGTTTTTGCCTTAATCACGTTATCAATGATGGTCATAGTTTGCGCATTGAATACTAGATCCCCTGCACTAAGCACTGATTGATCGGCATCCGTGAGCGATAGACCCTGCTTGAGTTTCTTGGACCGTATGAACGCACTGCTAAATGGATTACTGGTTGCACAAATGGTATTACCGTGGTACGCATAGGATTCGCCAGTGGCGCATGTAATGGATTGTCCGTTGATCAATGCGCCAAGCATGCGCCGTGTTGGTGCTGAGCTCAGTGCACTACTGTGATGTTGGGCGTGCACATCTCTTGAAAGTGGCAGTGCGATGAAAGCACCATAGCCTGAATTTTCAGAATCCAAACCTCTGGTTATTTGATATTTGGCACCTACAAGGAGCGAATTATTAAATTGATATCGCAGTGATGCCCCAAGGCTTGACAATTTGTTTTTTACCGTGCTCGCAGAGAAATAACTCGCGTCGAAGTTGAGTTCAAGCGCGTCATATGATGTCCCGATACGCAAATCAAGCCCAGGCATACCCACGAGTGTGCTGCTAAATCCGCCATCATATGCTTGCGCAGAACCGAATGGCATGTAAATGTTAAGATCTGCGCTGTAACCGGCATATTTTGTTTCAGTGCCAATGATTGCTTGCATGAATTCCATTTCGTCATACTTGGTATAATCAACGCCGCCACTGAAGCCTTGATAGTAATCTGGCCCGTTTTGTGCGCGATGCGTTAGACCAAAACCGGCAGTAAATGTGTTGATTCTGTCAAAATATTCGAGTTTAAAATCAAGGAGCTGTTTGGCATTATAACTATTGGATAAGACCATCGCTGTATCCAATTTGGCAGATGTCATCGGTGATGTGCCGTAGTTTACGATATAATTATTCATGTAGGTCTGGTTTTGTAGTAAATTACCGGACCTAACGAGAAAATCTGAGTCCATATTCGCGTGGGCTGTAATGCTTATGCAGCACAGCATGATAGCGCGTAGCGCAGTTGGAATCGTTTTTGGTGACTGATGCAACATGGGTAGCCTTTGGTAATCTATTATTTTCATATTACTTTAAAGGACGGCTTATGTAAATCACAGGGGTATGATAATTTACCCGGTCTTGGTTTGTAGTAGTGGACCAATCATTCTGTTTGGCCTGCGCATATAGTAGACTGCTTCTTCTTCGGTATTGGTGCGTTCGTCGAAAAGGTTGATGCTGATAAATGCTGCATAGCCTTCATCTTCACCCTTGGGTCTATGAATGCGCTGGTATTTGCCACCGATAACGAGTCGGTTGTCAAAATCATATTCAAAACCTAGCGAGACAGATGATGCGTTATCGTCGACATGGCTCTCTTTGAAATAGTTTGCTTGCAGTTGCAATAGCAGCTGACTGAGCTGATTGCCAACATTAACCTCAATACCGCGCATGGGATAGATCATGGTGTTATTGGCTTTGGCGTTGGCTACACCGCCTGTGGATGGAACATAAATATTGATACCACCTGTCAATGTCGCGTACTTGGCCTCTGTGCCAACCACGACTTGTTCAAAAGTCATATCGTTGTAGTGCGTGTAATCATAAGCGGCAAAGCTTTGTTGCTGAATACCGTTTGTATAGTGTTGCTGGTCATTAAAACCTGCAGCAATGGTGTATGAGTGCATGCGATCATAATAATCAATATTGACATCAAATGATTGACGCCTTGTGGACTGATTGAGTCTGAATACAGTGTCATAACTCACTGAGGTGAGCGCTGTGTCATCATTATTATTATTGTAGTAATTAATGTAGGCTTGGTTTTGAATGGTATTGCCTGAGTGAAGCGTCAACTGAGACTTATTCATCATGAAGGTGGCTGGACATTGTATGTACAATATCAATCCAAGTGCACCCACGCATAAAGTCGATGATAGGTAGGTTGGCATAGAATATTTCCGACTAGTCACTTATTTTCATAGTACGTTAATTCTTTAACATTGTAAATGTCATTTTAGGTCAGGACTGGAAGCAAATGGTCAGTAGATGCGTAAGTGTATGGAATCGTTAAAGGATGTAGGCATGAGTCATGCACTAATAAACCGCATAACTGGTAAAAAATAGTAGATAACGTGCGGCGATACCCTTTTACTAAAGTAGGAGCTTTTAGTAGTAATACGATCGACGATGTCTTTTGATTTGTTGTTGATAGCGTCACATGCTTGCTAGTTGTATTCAGTATCCAATAATGTTGCGGGATTACCTTGTCTGTAACCCTAAGCTTTACGCAATGATGTAAACTATTCACAGCTAGATTCAATATAAAGTGTACGATAATAACATTATAATTCTTAGTGATGGTCGAATCTGAGTATATTTGTCGATCGAAGTAGAATCCACCAAAAAAGAAAGGGACGTAACGTCCCTTTCTTTCGTAAGTTATTGCTATAGTTATCAACTACACAGTGTTGCTGTTTGTTTCAACATCAGCTGCATTTGCCGTATCAGTAGCTGTTGCAGTCGGCGATAATCTTGATTTTATCAGACTAGCAAGATTTGCTCGCGGTAAAGCATTAGCATTTGTCCAGTTGGTAACAGCTGTTGTGTCAGCAATTGGAGTTGTAGCTGCGGTCGCAGTTGCTGCTCCCCTAAAGGCACCACCGTTTCCAGCAAGTGAATGCACTGTCGCAGTCCCTGCTATTGGTGTCTGGTTACCAGAAAGAGCTTTGACGATGTTCAGAGCGGTTAGGTTCTTCTGAGCATCGTTATTAAAGTCACTATCTGCGTAATTGACTACAGTACTATCTTCTAGTCTCGCAATCTTACCAAATGCAGTCGCGAGAGCTGTGCCATCACCTTGGAAGGTAATTGGTCCAAAGCTTTTGTTCTTATTAAATGCATTTGTTTCGCCTGCGCTTACACCGTTCTGTAAATAGTCACTCTGGGCACCGAGACCGTAGTTAGCCATCAGAACACCATCACCGTCAGTAGTAGCGGATTCTAGGAGGTCGAATGAGAAAGTTCC
>DCKN01000051.1 GCA_002320385.1 Proteobacteria bacterium UBA1673 | reverse complement strand
GTGCTAAGGAGCTTATGATGGTTTTAGCAGGGATATGTGTTTCACCACTCGCCTTAATGTTATTTAGCGCATTGGCCACTTCAGCAGTTAGCTCATTGACAGCTTTTCTACCACCTGGGTTAAAGTTATGACTAAACGGGTTGTATTGTCCCTGCGTCTGCAGCGTATAAAAAGCTCGGTAATTAGAAACCTGGGCACTGAGTGCTTCAAGTGAAGTCTGAGTTTCGCTAATTTGTTCTTTGGTAGCAGTGTCTATCGACCCAGAAAGCGCATCAATAGAACCAGTGAGATCATTTATCGCTTCACCATAGTGTTTACCCATGTAGTCTTTCAATGGACTGGAGATTTTAATTTGCTGCAACGAATTTTTAAGTGTTTCAGCGCGCTTTTTGAGCTGCGCCTTGGCGCTTTTGAGATCGATTTTACCGTTATGTTCGTCGATGTCCGCTTCGGTCATTCGAATGATAGCACTCAACGCATAATCTGTGCCGCCATTGATACTGACAGTAGCCTTATTTTCATTAAAGTCATACATTGGCGTAATTGATACAGCCTTATCCTTATACACATTGGTGTCATCATATAAAGTTTCAGTATTTTGTTCGACACAAAGTGCTTTACCAGATTTCAATACTTCCCGATACTCTTTTTCCAGCTGCGTCTTCCATGCATTAAGTAGTTCTATGATCAATCCAGATTCCTCTGTAGATCTTTTTGAAAACCAATAGTTTGTCACCGTTTCATTGTAATCTAGAGAAGCCTGAAACGCCATTAAGTCTTTACTAGCTAATTTTTTGGCGACATTATCAAGATGATCAGATAACGGTTTTAGAGCAGGAACCTTTTCTAGATTTTCCCGTATGATGTTTTCCCCCCCCGCGGTCACTTCGTTGAATGCTGTTAATATTTTGAGGATTTCCTCTGCGGATTTTTCTTTGAGGAATGGTTGTAATGTTGTCTTCAGTGTTGAATCTGGCATGAGTATCTCCTTGATGCACTTAATATTGGTTAGTAGCCATATAGACTCTATGTGCGATTTTTGCTGGATTTTTTTTCTAATTTTCCACTATTTTTTGAATACGCGAGTTGATTGCGGTTAAAATGAGGCATTCTGGCGCAAAATCACGGTGCTCATGATGGATTAATATTTGCTATAACCTATGAAAAAATAATGATAATTCATGCAATTATTAGACAAAATCTAGCGCCTGGTTCATGAAAATGCTAGACCTGTCCCGTGGGATGTGGCATAATAAAAATTCAGGATTAATTTGAGAGTATATTGTTTTGGAAATCATCGCACAGCTTTTAGACGCCATCGAGCAGATTCAAACCAATATTCCTGAAATTCTCAACCTCATTGCAATTGCTTGGGCTGTGCAAGTTGCCAATATGTTTTTAAATTATCGATTGAATATTTTTGGCATTATCCCAAGACATGTGATTGGCCTTCCTGGTATTGTTTTGTCTCCATTTTTACATGGAAGCATCAATCATATTTTCATGAACTCACTGTTTTTCTTCGCAATGGCTTCAATGGTATCACTGCATGGCATGAAGACTTTTACCGCAGTGTCAATCAGCATTGTCTTGATATCAGGCACACTGGTCTGGTTGTTTGCGCGCTTGGCAAGTCATGTCGGTGCCAGCGGTTTAATCATGGGCTATTGGTCTTATGTCATGATCAAAGCATATTTTGATCCGCAATTTATTGATGTCATCTCAGCAGTGCTGGGGATGTACTATTTTGGGGTGGATTTAATGGCCAGTGTGGCGCCAGGAAAACGGGGCGTATCCGTTGAAGGGCACGTTGCTGGTCTCGTAGCAGGCGCTGTCACTGCAATGTTTTTCCCTCAGATTTGTCTTGTCATCGCAACCATCGCCGGACGACTCTTTGGTGTGTTTTTCCCTTGCCCGGTATAGCCAGATCTCACGGCGATGCTAACCAGACACCACATGAATTAAGCAACGGGCATTTCAGTAGGTGGGATAGTCGAAAAAAGTAAACGCCCATACCATGCAAAATAGTTGTCGCATCAAGTTTGTTTGGGCGCTTTAACATAGGAATGACCACAGCAGTCAGCCACAACAGACTTTTAAGTCAAGCCAGCAAGGCCTCGGGTCATAAAACCCGTTGAATTAACCGTCAGTGAAAGTGTTATGATACAGTCCAAAACATTGATAATCGCCGTTGAATCATTACAATCTGGGATTTATGCATGGCTTACCAAGAAAGAATTAATAGGGTATCGGGCGCTTCGCAAAATTTCCTGACAGATCGATAAAAATAACCTATAAAACGAATGAATGAATCATACTCAATAGGGTGATGGCATGCGTTTGTACACACAGGGCGTCCTAAAAATAAGCTATTGGCAAGATTTGTATGGGCTTGTTCAAGCAATCATGCAATCGACAAGCCGTTATCATATGAGTAAACTGGAGTCCTGACATGAATAAGCATCGTGAATACAAATCCAAGCATTCGCAACGACATGTCCAAATAAAAAGTGATGGCCATTCAGAAAAAGCGCCCATTCAAGCTGCCTCAGAAATCAAATCAGAACACCTCGAGGAATTTTTCAGTGAGCTCAGGGCAGGAACATCGCCAGGGTGTAAGCCTGAGCATAAACAATGGCAAGAATACCATTATCGATTACTCAATACCTTGGGCTATCTTAACGTCACAACGGCTGAGGCCGGGATGCTCGAGCGTACAAAAGATGCAATAAAGACTACGCAAGAGACCACGAAAAAAGTGGTCAGAAGTACGCTTGAAACAGTACACACAGCCGGAGTTGCTGCCATAGACAAAGTCTACGCAATCCCGCAGTTTCTCAGTCAGTGCGTCTTTGGCGCAAACGCACAAACTGGGTTAGCGCTGCAACAGGCCATGTCAGAAGACACAAAACAAGATCAAGATCGTTATTATCGTGAAGAAATAATTGAAAATCCTGATTTTTACTTGTTCTTGCTTGCAAGTCCAGTGATTGAAAAATCAATACGTCAAGGAGGAAGCGGATTTTTGGCAGAAATGATTCTAAGCGTGCACGATTATTTCAGGGGGAAAGCGTACTCAGACTGGGGAAAAATCAACAGTATTAGTGACAAAATTGAATCACTGCATACAGCACTATTACCCGGTGTGAGCACACGTCCAGCGCTCTACAAAGAAATCATCCAACAGATTGCAAAATTTATCGCAACCCGTTGTGAAATGACTTACCCCGAAAAAAAGCAGCTGGCGGAGGATATTGCAACGCTGGTAAGACAATGCATCGATCGAAAAGAAGTTTATAGTCAAGGCGATAAGGTTGGGTTTATTCTAGAGTTTGCTAAAAAGTATAATATCATTGATATCATCATTGAGAATCGCAGTGAAATATCAAAATTGGCCTGTGATATTTGGGCAAAAAATGCAACCAGCACCGAAAGCATCGGTTTTGACGAGAAAGCGGTCATAGCAATGACACCAGTCATTGAACTGGTTCTCAAAGAAGGTCTTAGCGGACATAGTTTTAAAGATGCAAAACAGTTCGTCGAGACACTGGTCAATATGATCAGTATGGACCATGCTGATCCGAATATTCCAGTATTGGTAGACCTGACAAGAGATATCTTCTCGCTTGCATCCAATAATGCAACCATAAGAAAGAAGCTTTCCTCTGATAATCAGAAAGAGTTAACACCCGAGTCATTAGGATTACAAGAGTTTTTTCGCGGCTATTTTGTTAACTTGTTTAAGCATCGTGGGCTATGTATGCGATTGCAAAACGAACTACAGATACTTAATGAACAAAAAGATGAAGCCGTTCAGATCCTTAGTGGGAAAAAAGGTCAGCAAGCAAAAATTTACGATATCAAGCGAACAATTTATATTGCAAAGTCTCGGTTACAACAAGCGCTATCAAATCTTCAGGATTTTGAATTACAGCTTCAAGCAATTGATAAAGGCACACTCATGGAGCATGTCGAGCGATGGAATCATCAAAGAGAGCAGATGAGAATCAATAATCGTGAGAACGATCCTGAAGCACGTTTTAAGCTAAATCAACTATACGAGAAAAAACATCAGTTTGCGCTAAAGCATCATTTGCTTGAACATGAAAATACCTATGATCATCTCATTTTTAATCAAGCGGATTTAGCTGCCCAAAAAGCAAAAATCAGAGACGAAATTGACAGAACCGATTTCAACGCAGCATTTTTCAAAGCTGAGGATTTAATCAGACAATCGCGCGAAGAGGTTGATAGGGCGTTAAAACATCATGATTTTAGTTACTTAAGTTATATGTCACTGGAGGACTTTTCTCCACAGTTTCAGAAAGTCATCACCAAAAGCGCTAAGCAATATCATTTGGATCAACAGGACCTAAACGGCATCATTCATAATCCAGAAGTACAAAAATATATGCGTGCGTTTAAGAAAAAAACACATCTGAAAGCAGGAAAAGTAAGTAAGTTAGCTAAGCACAAGATTAATCCTCATGAACAAAAAGCAGCAAAATTGATCTTAAGTCGAATTGAACAAAGCAATAATTGGTGTGTCCGAATTCTGATACGCTTGTTGTGTGGGGTGCACTTGCCACGCTGTCTGCACTCAGGATACATGGGCATACTTGCTCGAAGTATTAAAATTTATATTTCACTGTTTCCTGATGACCAGTCTGACGGTATGCGAATTATGAAGTCGCTGGAAATGATCATTCGATTTAATCCGATATTCTGGCGCGATTTAATGGCTGAAAAGGGTAAAGATATCCGAGATCTCGTCAATTATACCATTGCTGATGGGCACGGAGATTACGTATTCACAAGACCAAAACACATCGAGCAGAGTATCAAGAATATCTTTGAGTACGTCATTCATGATGCCATACGCGACGAGCACACCTATGAGCCTGTCAACTTGTTATTGAGTGTTTGGACAGACCCCGAAAGTTTTGACAGACGCCATCAAGAGTTAAAACAAAAATACAAAATGCACCAGCATCAGAAAGGGCGTGATGCAGGCAAGTCAATCGCGAAAGCAATCAGCCAATACGGACCAAAACTTCGGCCATCGAGTCCACGTCACACGCCTAAGAGACATTGACATATCCGCGCACAAGAGCATTGTGATGATTTTAAGAAGCAATCAACTCCTGAGTATCATCGCTCGTGAGAAAGTATGCATAAAATCATTTCTTGCACAAGCATATGAGCAAAGCCGTTCGCTAAGCATGTATCTAAGCGAGACTTAGTCAGACAACACCAGACAAGTCACATGGATCAAGCGGCACCAATTAAGCAACCGATTTTTTATCGCGTTTACGCTCGTGCTCTTCAAGCAGCTTTTTACGAATACGTAAATGATTGGGCGTCAGCTCAACCAACTCATCATCATTGATAAAGTCTAGCGCTTGCTCAAGTGAAAACTGAATCGGTGGCGTCAAAATCAGGTTTTCATCTGTGCCGGCAGCACGAATATTGGTCAGCTGTTTGGCCTTGAGCGGATTGACCACCAGGTCATTATCTTTACTGTGAATGCCGATCACCATGCCCATATACACAGCTTCACCATGACCAATCATCAGCTTGCCGCGCGCTTGCAGATTAAACAAGGCATAGGCCAGCGCCTTGCCTTGGCCATTGGCAATCAACACGCCATTGTTACGTTGCCCAATTTTAATATTCAAGTAAGGGCCATAATGACTGAATAAACTATGTAAAATGCCGGTGCCTGACGTGAGCGTCAGAAACAAACTGCGAATACCAATCAGACCACGTGTTGGCATGATGTAGTCTAAGCGTACGCGTTCGCCCGGTAATGAGACCATTTCTTGCATCTGTCCTTTACGTTCATTGAGTAGATCAATGATGGCGCCCTGATGCACTTGTTCAATATCCACTGTGACTTGCTCATAAGGCTCTTCACGCTCACCGTCTGCGTTTTCACGTACGATGACTTCCGGTCGACTCACAGCCAGTTCAAAGCCCTCTCGGCGCATATTTTCTATCAAAATCGCCAAATGCAGCTCACCACGACCACTGACCACATATTTTTCGCTGACATCGTCCATACTCACACGCAAGGCTACATTGGTTTTCAGTTCTTCTTCTAATCGATTACGAATATTACGTGATGTGACCAGTTTACCATCTTGCCCAGAGAAGGGGGAGGTATTGGGTTGGAAGGTCATGCTAACCGTCGGTTCATCGACTGTGAGCTCAGGCAGTTTTTCAATATTTTGTGGATCGCACAGGGTATCTGATATGTGCAAAGGATCAATGCCAACGATACCAACGATATCACCCGCATGGGCATTGGCAACTTCCTCACGTTGCAGACCATCAAATCCTAAAATCTGCAGCGCACGACCATTGCGTGTTTTTCCCTGTCTATCGACGATAGTCACCGGTTGGTTTTTTTCAATTTTACCACGGTGAATACGACCAATGCCGATCAAGCCTGTGTAAGTATTATAATCAAGTTGTGATATCTGCATTTGTAGCGGTCCGTCAATATCAACGGCAGGGGCTGGTACGTGCTCGATGATCATCGAGAACAACGCATCCATATTACCCGTTTCCACCGTTGGGTCAGTGGTTGCAAAACCTTGTAGCGCAGAAGCGTAAATGACCGGGAAATCAAGCTGCTCGTCGGTAGCGCCGAGCTTATCAAAAAGGTCAAACGTTTGATCAATGACCCAGTCCGGCCTAGCGCCGTCTCTGTCTATCTTATTGATGACCACAATCGGTTTAAATCCCATATCAAATGCCTTCTGGGTCACAAAGCGCGTTTGTGGCATCGGGCCATCCACAGCATCGACCAATAATAGAACGCTATCGACCATGGACAGTACCCGCTCGACTTCACCGCCAAAGTCAGCGTGCCCAGGCGTATCCAAAATGTTAATACGCGTATCATTCCAGGTCAGGGCTGTATTTTTGGCAAGAATGGTAATGCCGCGTTCTTGTTCTTGTGCATTAGAATCCATCACCCGCTGCTGAGCTTGATCCTTGGTGCTTAAACTGCCGGATTGGCGCAAAAGTTGGTCAACCAAGGTTGTTTTTCCGTGGTCAACGTGGGCGATAATGGCAATGTTTCTCAGCTGGTGCGTCATGGCGATGGGGTCATATTGAGGAGCGCTGATTATAGCGCATAATGACCAAAAACTCAATCATCTATGCCAACATAGCCTAATTGTGTTGATGATCATCAAAGTGGACCAAGCATCAATGCCAGATAGATGGCATATGGACAGAGACTGCTTATCACAAGCATCAAAGCACCCATAAGCCTAAAACGAGTCACTTAACAAGCCATTTTGCTTCAAAAAACCGGAAAGTATCACACCTCTTCGGCAACTTTTTTTTGTTTGGTTGCGTCAACCTGCGCGATAAAATGAGATAAGGATTCACGCTTAGGTGGGTCAATGGCTCGAATAGTATTAAGACGGGCCTCTGGCGAAATGCCAAAAGCAGTTATGCAGCCCATAATATGATCCTTGTAACTAAAAATATCCACCATGCCATTCTTCAGCACACTGTGGACCAAAAGGCGCCGATCATATTGTACAAACATTATGCCACCAGAGATAATCGATGTGTAAGCATCAATGCCATCCATACAACCGTAGGGATGGCGTACTTGAACCGTCTCAGCAGTAAAAGTAAAATGATTGAAACAGGTAGTTGGCACGCCGAGTTGTTGCGCGATATGGACGCCACCCCAGCATGAACCAAAACAAGGTATAGCACACGCAATAATCATTTGTATGAGTCTTTGCTGAGCATCCATCCATGATGAACAATCCTTGGATAGCATGACTGCAGCAGAGCCACAGAGAAAGACACAATCGTAAGCATCGAGTGAAACAGGCATTTGCTCGACACCACGACGAATAATCGTATAACGGGGAGAGTACACACCCACTTTCTCAAACAGTGCGACAAGCTGAGAAATATCAAAATTACGATCCTTGATAATCAATATGTGCATGGATTTTCTGATCAAAATAGATCCTGTCTATATAGTACACAATATTATATGTTATTAATTTTATGCAAAAAAATGAAAAATAGACTATAGCGTTATGATACAATAATAAGGAAACAGGCAATGAACCATTACAGCACATTACTATTATTAATCTTGGCCACTGGATTTAGCACCGTACAAGCAAACAGCATGCATAGTATCATTACACAGAGCGCAGCTGATGCGATCAAGTATTCAATGGAAACTGAAGACCAGGAGATTGCACAGGATGAGAGGGATAGCCGCGGGACCTAAATAATCAGGACCACTAAATAAAGCCAAATGATGTTACGGGCGCAGACGCTTTGCCGTTTGACCATCATCATCATCATCAACATCTCGCGCATTGGGTCGCTTACCACCCAGCGGCACCTGTATGGAAGAGGCTGGCATGGCATGCATCACGCTTGGTGACGTGCGCCGGTTGTTACTCGCTGCAGATGAGGGTGGTAAAGATGATCCTACAGCATACGCCTCTACGGTCATGGCATCTTCTGTCTCTGGCCGTATAAAACCCATTGCTAATCTACGAATAGCGCTTCTGGGGATGTGTCGCAAATCATCATCACTAAGAAATTCTGTGATTTTGGATATCGGGTCTGCGGGTAATACGATGGCATGGTTTTAGTTTTCGAGCTGCCTCCTGGCATCATTATCATATAGCACATTAAATTTTAGTAGACACTGTCAAGACGCAGAATAGTTTCGATATCAATTCGCCAATCAAGATGTTGATGATATGCTAACTTGTACAGTCAGGTGCTTTCTGAGACTCGAGTAGGTTCTCCGTAGATCTCATGCTTTTTTCCTCTAAGCGGTTATTATCACGACCTTGGTTCCCTTCTTGGGGGGCTATACATAGACGCAATGCATCCATATCTAGGCTAGACCATAGTGAGTGAGGGCTCAATGATTCAGACAATGCTGAGTACTGTAGAGTGCGCCCAGAAATAAATTGATAAAAAATAATGAATCGTTACCATGGCGGAGGCGCAGAAAGCATTCAACCAAGCAATAGATTGACTTTACTGGGTATTTAAGTTACAATCTAACAAGATTAACCAACAATGAGCTGTTGTGAGAAATACCCATGCCCCTTCCTCGCTCTCAAGCGCTCAACTAGGCGTAAGCAGCATTACGTCTTGGCTCATGAGGCAAACCAACAACCTATTCGGAAGAGTCACCGGTACTACCCATTCGGGTCAAATAAAATCATCCGGAGACAAGCGCACCAAACATCAAGGTCAGCGCCTGCGCGCAGTCACCCAGTGGTGGAAAAAATGCTGCAGCAAGCTAGAACAGGTATTTGTCTATCATATTGCATTCTATCAGATGGTTGCAGTCAGTAAAAAATGGGTATCAATGATTGTGGCATTGTCAGCACTCGTCATACAAACGACTGTACTTCCATTGTTATTATACAAACACCAAGCACGGTGGGTGGTAGCATTAACAGGAAAAAGTGCAGCATTGCTTGGTGCGGGCCTGTCTTTTTTACAAATTATCATCATGGTTGCATCGGTATCATTCATTGTCGAGCGCATACACAGCTATTTCATCACGGAGGTGACTCATGCATTGCGTAATCGCATGCTAGACTATGCTGAAGATAAGACCAATCTTCGCTTTATGCAGGAAGAAGAAGGACGTCTTAAAAATCAGCAACGGCAAGGAAACTTTAGTGGGGCAACCATTGCCAGAACGCTCGCAAACGACGTAGAGCGGTTTATGAGCTTATTTATTGGCTTTCACAAATATTTTGGACTGGTCAGTTACTGGGTTACCCGATCCTTAATCGGCATCCATCATATCGGACTATTACAACAAGGGCTAAGTCTTCTTGTTATCGCCGGGCTTGCTTCGTGGCTTTTAGGGAAAATGCTATCTATGGGTAGTGCCTCTGAGCAAAAAATGAGTGCTAAAGATAATTTTCAACAAGTGTGGCACGGTTTGATTGACGAACGACGCAGCGACGCATTTCCAAACTTTAAGAAGTGCTCAACAGATTTATTAAGACGATATGCAGGCGATATTAAACTATTAACACAAGCAGAGGAGCTCCTTGAACAGGTGGCTGATGCAATGTCGGCATTGCTGTATAAGGCTGCTGAGCCAACACTCGTACTATCGCTGTTTTTGATTCCTTATCTTGAGACATCAATGACCTATGATTTGTTGCAAAATAATCTTTCAAACTTAATGAATTTATTCTTTGCAGCCAGTAGTTCAATCATGTTTACCTATGAGCTTG
>DCKN01000046.1:1692-2747 GCA_002320385.1 Proteobacteria bacterium UBA1673 | reverse complement strand
TTTTTACGCATTCCAGCTGTATCATAAAGAAAGTAGTCACGATCGTGATAGGTAAAATAGTGTCTTATCGTATCAGTGGTCGTCCCTGGTTGGTCAGAGACAACAGCAACATGATCGCCAATCAGTAAATTACTTAATGTTGACTTGCCGGCATTTGGTTTACCAATAAAGCAGATCCCGGTTGCATCGATAATCTCGCTCTGGAAAACGGTCTCCTCACAACAATATTTGAGAATCCACTCTCTTAACTGACCCACACCATGATTGTTTTTTGCGCTAGCAAAAAGAAGATGATTATTACAAAATTGAAAGTGATGATGATTAAGAGAAAGTTGGTCAATGGTATCTATTTTATTGACAAGTGTAACTGCAGGAATACCAAGCTTCAAGTATTGACGTGACCATTGTCTATCATGATCATTATAGCCTCGATTTGCGTCAATCATATGAATGATACATGTAGAGGTATTAATACACTGCTTGATAATACGATGGACTTGTTCAGTTTTATCCGCACCTGGTGAGCGCAATTCATCAAAACCAGGCGTATCAATCAGTTCTAGCGCTACGTTATCAATAGAAATACTCTTTTTGCGTGCATCGATGGTTACACCCGGTGTATCATGCGTAATCGCGATCTTCTGTCCTGCTATGCAGTTAAATAATGTTGATTTGCCAATATTGGCGCAGCCAATAATTGAGACTCTATATTTCTCAGACATTGTCGTTGAGCAGACGACGCTTATGCCGACTGGCTTGTTCAATTAGAAATATATCATCAGCTGACTCTGTGGATTGGTTAATCGAATCGGTAGAGACACTGTTGAGCTCAAGTAACGCCTTTGATTTTTCTCCAAGACTTTCAAATAATTCAGCTTTTATTAGCGATTTCAATAAATTTAGAGACTTGATTTCAATTTTATTGGTCAAGTCAAGAGCGCGCCTTGCATCAGTTGGTTTTAAAACAACAGCCATCCGGTATGCTGCCAGAGAGCGAATACTCTTCGAGTAGGAGTGCTTTACGGTAGCTTCTAATAGCTCAATACATCTAGCAA
>DCKN01000046.1:0-1360 GCA_002320385.1 Proteobacteria bacterium UBA1673 | reverse complement strand
GTCTTTTTGATCATAATAATACTTGGCCTGTTGGAGCCTAATTAAGTCACTGTATATGCTTGACGGGTTTTTAGATTTGAATGAACTAAGCATTTCTGTTTCAGCCGGATAATCATCGGCCGCAATTATCTGAAAATACTGATCTGATAAGTCACTAAGGTGTCGTTTACTGTAACTTTGATACTGAAAGTTCACTAATATTCCAAAAACCAGGGCTATGATGGTGCTAAAAAATAGTCCTTGGTGCCGCTGTACGTAATCAATAATTGGCAAAAAGTATCTCTCAATCATACCAGTGTCTCCAGGTAGCTTACTAATTCATCAAGATTCATTTGCTGATGCGATTTATCGCGTAGATTTTTCACAATCATGGGATGTTCATCGATGCTATCATAGTTATTGATAACGAGTACATCTGCTTCTTTCTTGACGGCTCGTTTGATGAGATTGCTTGTTTTTGTGCTAGATAGCTGCGTAAAATAAGCATGAGTATTGACCAGGCGTCTTAGCTTTTCGGATAGGGCTAACGTTGCAGGGAGGCTAGACGTTGATTCAGTAGCCAAGTGTACGGTCAAGTGTTGTTTCTTAGGTGATGTGGGACATAGCTCGATTAAGCGCTCAAGGCCGATAGAAAAGCCACAGGCGCCGTGTTTTTTCTCTCCCAGCGATTCAAAGAGCAGATCATATCGACCGCCACCGCAAACAGTTGATTGAGCCCCAAGTAAATCAGATTTCCACTCATATATCAGGCCAGTGTAGTAGTCAAGTCCACGCATCAGGGATGGTTGAACTGTAAAAGGAATTGTGTGATCGTGACAACAAGACTGAATCGTATCAAACTGGGCCTGCTCCTCAGTGGTGTAATAAGAGGCAATCGTCGGTGCAGTGCTGTTAATCTTGATTAAAGTTGGATCTTTGGAGTCAAGTAGCCGCAAAGTGTTCTCGCGCCATCGTCTTTGATTAAGCTCATCCATAGAGTCAAGATAAGGCTCATAATAAGCTTTCAGTGCAGCACCATAGGCTTGGCGGGTCTCTCGTGTTCCAATGTAATTGAGCTCGAGCTTTGGCTTGCTTGATAGTTCAAGGATTTCCCAGATCTGGTTAATAATCATGAGCTGCTCGATGTCAGCAAATGGTTCATCGTAACCCAAGCATTCCATGCCAAACTGATGAAATTGACGAAGCCTTCCTTTTTGTGGACGCTCCCGGCGAAACATACTGCCGATGTAAAACCACTTTCTAGCCTGGTCATACAGTAGGTTGTTTTCAATGCATGTTCGAACAACCGAGGCAGTGCCTTCTGGGCGAAGACTGACACTTTGTTCATTTCTATCACAAAATGTATACATTTCTTTATTAA
>DCKN01000014.1 GCA_002320385.1 Proteobacteria bacterium UBA1673 | reverse complement strand
TTTACCACCAATTGCAGCTTGAATCGCTACCGGAAACTGCTGTTTAGGGATCAACTCTTTCAGCTGCTTTGCCACCTGACGGCCAACACTGTGTGCTTTTGAGCGATGCACAATCACCGACAAGGCATCTACACGCTCACTGGCTAGTAAAATATCCAATTTAACCACATCAGACACCTGATAATGATGGAAACTATAATCCAGTGAAGCATAGCCACGACTTGCCGATTTCAACTTATCAAAGAAATCCATGACAATCTCACTCATAGGCAAATCATAAACCAAGCAGACCTGCTTACCCACATAAGACATATCCACTTGTGATCCACGCCTATCAATACATAATTTTATCACTGCTCCGAGATACTCATCTGGAACGATGATACTTGCCCGCGCAATCGGCTCCTCAATCGAATCAATATAAGTACCATCCGGTATTTTGGCAGGACTGTCCACCTCAACCATGCCACCTTTTTTCAATTGCACATGGAAAATCACAGTTGGCGCAGTGGTCAACAGCGATAAATCATACTCACGCTCCAAACGCTCGCGAATGATTTCCATATGCAACATACCCAAAAAACCACAGCGAAACCCAAAACCCAATGCCTGAGATGTTTCCGGCTCATAAATCAATGAAGCATCGTTGAGTGTCAGCTTTTCTAAAGCATCTCTGAACGCCTCAAAATCCTCAGTCGATACTGGATACAGCCCGGCATATACCTGTGGCTTAGCTGGCTTAAAGCCAGACAAAGGCGCGTCACATGGCGCGCGCGCTGCTGTCACCGTATCACCAACCGGCGCTGCATGAATATCCTTGATACCGGCAACCAAATAACCGACTTCACCACACTCAAGCGCTGGCTTTGAGACACGCTTAGGCGTAAAAATACCAACATCGTCCACACCGTAAGCTTTACCCGAAGAAAACATTTGCACTTGCATGCCTTTGCGCATACTCCCCTGCTTGATCCGCACCAAAGAGACCACTCCCAAATAACTATCAAACCAAGAGTCGATGATCAAAGCCTGTAGTGGCGCCTCCGGGTCCCCTGTTGGCGCTGGAATATTTCGCACCAAACGTTCCAATAAATCATTCACGCCAACGCCTGTTTTAGCGCTGATATCGATAGAATCACTGGCATCAACACCAATGATTTCTTCAATCTCATGCCGAACGCGTTCTGGCTCAGCCTGTGGCAAATCGATTTTATTGAGCACCGGCAATACTGTAAGATCCTGTTCCACTGCGTGATAACACACCGCTACAGTCTGGGCCTCAACGCCCTGAGCACAATCCACCACCAACAAAGCACCTTCACATGCTGCCAGCGATCGAGAAACTTCATAAGCAAAATCCACATGACCCGGCGTATCAATAAAATTGAGTTTGTAAGTGTTACCATCTTGGCTTTTGTAATGCAGAGTAACTGACTGTGCCTTGATCGTAATCCCACGCTCACGCTCAATGTCCATACTATCCAGCACTTGCGCTTGCATTTCACGTGCACTTAATCCCTCACAAATTTGAATAAGCCGATCCGAAAGCGTGGACTTTCCATGATCAATATGGGCAATAATAGAAAAATTACGAATCAATTGCATGTCGCTCATGGCAGATCTATCCAAAATAAGTTAAGTATTAAGCAATTGTACCGACAAAAAATGCGATACCAACACTGCATTATTGCCGAAATCATACCGAAAAAACCAGTATTTTACAAGAAAAACCATCAACAAGCGTCATAGCGGTATCATTCAAGAAATTCTCACACACATTATGAGTTAAAGCATCACCCTCGAGATTTTTTTGGGGGTCCATTTCGAGGACAACTCGGTAACCGCGGACTGATAAGTTCTGAAAACTCCCGGTTAGATCCATTTTCCCTTTGAACCTTCAGAGACCGAGTACCATCTAAGTTCCTTTGCAAACTAATCGATTTTTCTTTCGGATTTTTTGGCATCGCCAAAGTAACTCCTTGGTCGACGGAAGAATCTACGACATTTTGCTGACGAGGCAAAGAGAAAGTGGATTGCAAAATATCAGCATCTTCATGCCCAGAGACAACAGCAAGCAGTTGCATTAGTTCAACATTGTAAATTGGATGCTCACGCAAATGGCTTTCAATCGTTGCCGCATCATCCGTATGCTTTTTGACAGCTTGAGAATGCTTATTTATGGAGGATCTTTTTAAACTAGCTTTTAGTTTACGGTCACTTACAGCCTGTTTATGCTGGCTAACAGACAGCAATACTGCTTTTAAAGATGCTTGTTGATTCGCACTCATTGGCAGCTGACACCCCGCCTTGATAAAATCATCAATTTTAGTAAAGTCATTTTGAATAGTGTCTTTCTCAGCCATAGCTGATGCTTCCTTAGCCATGGGTAAAATCAATTCTAGATAACTTTTTATCTTCTCACTTACCGCAGCGTCAAACGTTTGCAGCATAGATGCATCCAGTATCAAAGAATTCAGAAATTCTTGCTGTTGCTCCGAAATGGCAGAATCGCCTATTGGGGAATCTGAAATACCCTCAGCCAGACGTTTTACAAAAGGCTCAAGACTTCCCATGATCGATCCTAAATCAGCTTTAGCCTCCAAACGATCTTGTACCTCGCTAAACAAAAGAAAATCATGGATCGATAGCGCATCAGACTGTTCAAACCGACTCAATAAATGGCGCACATCTCTTTCTAAACGTCCTTTATCAAAAACATCGCTAGATTGACTGGCATTGAATGACGGATCCTCATCTTCAGACTCACCTTCAGACGCAATGCTAAACTCTCTATCTGTGCCCGCATCACCAGAAGATTGAGAATAGCGATCTGTAGCGTCACTTTCTAATTCTGTAGACAATTGCTCAACCGAGCCTGGAATAACGTGCGAACTATTGTTAAGGTTAGGTGACCTCAATAAAGCACGAAGGTGCTTAATTTGACCCAAAACTTC
>DCKN01000119.1 GCA_002320385.1 Proteobacteria bacterium UBA1673 | reverse complement strand
GCAAGTATCGGAATATATGAGAATAAAAATATTGACATGGTGGTGTAAAATGGTTGATTTATACTTAGCATTAATGATATGTTAATATTAATTGTTTTAAATGGGAAAATATCTATGCAAACACATTTAGTCAAAACAGCCAACACCGCACAAACGCCCACCAGTCGTAAGCTGTGGACAAAGACCAATCACTCCAACCTTCCAAGTCGTGCTCTAAGCGTACTGGCCTTGCTTGGCGCATCAATGGCCAATGCAGGTATTGATCAGGTTGGTGGTGCAACGGCCGAGGGGTCAACTGACAATCAACTTATTACATCGCCAGTTGTCAGAATACTGGGGATGTCTTTCGGTACAACTGGCAACAAAGACTTTGTAGTGAGCTTTAGTGCAAATGAACTACTTTATCTCAACCAACTCAAACAAAATTCAGATTACACAGATGAGATAGGCGCAAGCCCTTCTAGGGATGTCATGATTCCAGTCGCGAAATTTGATATTTGTGTCGATGCAAACCTGAAAGCTCTGAGCTCTTCGTCAAGGCTGGGCGCGAAAGCATCAGTAGGTGCCTATACAAGTGGCTCAGACACAATTGATGCATATTTTATGTTAAAAGGTAACGGCCAAGCAACTGTAAACGACTCAACCGCTACGCAATATGTATTATTTGGCAGCGATGCCACTAAAACAACAAATGTAGTGACATCATTGAGTACTACCTTGATACCAACATCGGGCAATAACAAGAATACGTTAGTCACGGGTACAGGTTTAGGCGACGCGATCGAGACAACAGCTCGCAAATTTTGGCCGCTTGGGTCAGCGATAGGCGCTAGCGATATTACACGTGTAAATGGAGATGGTACTGCCGTTGGCTATCTAAACCATTACCATTTTTCTAATACCAACTATGCATTAGCAAGAACTGGCACAGACAATGATACCACATCAGCAGGCAATAGTTTTGCATTAGACGAATCGACCTACAATGCTGACCAATGTGGATCTAGTAACGGAGGTGTTGTCACCGCAACCATATTCCTAAGTCTATCTGATATACTTGCAAACCCAAGCAGCACCTACAACGGTACTGTAGACTTTGACCTAACCTACGCGTAAAATTAGGAAGACATTCACAATGCTGAGTAATTGTAGGGAACGATACATTGAGCGGGTATTATGGGTATTCATCTATATTGCAGCACCAGTCATTAAGGCAGACGTGACGCAAACTGATGGTAGTACAGTACAAGTTTCAGTGACTGGGCAACTCATCCTTGGATCTCCAGCAATCACAGTATGGGGCGCCAGCTATGGTTCAGATAATTCAAGCAAAGATTTCAGTTTTCAAATTGGCGATACTGACGGCGCATCTGACCAGGCCTGGCTAAGGCATACCAACACAATAGCTACCTCAGCTTTTGGATCGGAAGCAGTGTGCGCATCCGCATCAAGGCAGTATACATTATTGTTTCCAATTGCCCGCTACCAACTGTGCGTTGACTCGAATAATTCAACCGGTGCATACATCAAGGTACTTGCCAATCGATTTATCCAGGCATCCCCTGGGACACACCAAGTGCCGCTATACGCAGAGGTGATTGCCAACGGCTTAGCCAGCAGTGGGAACACAAGCTTCCTCTTTAGTTCAGATAATACCGAAGATATTGCAAACCTGGGTCGATCAATACATCGATATAAAGATTCGCGCCTAAACAATGATGGCACAATTAACCACAGCACCTCTATGACTACGAATGATTGGGTCACTACAGGACACAACAACTCTGAATATTCAACTTTCACTAAAGGAAGTGGTAGTTATATTGCGCTGGACCACTTCTCTGCCAATGATGGCAGTGCTTCCAGCTATGATTTGGATAGAAACCAAACAATCGCGGCAGACCCAACCAATTTCAAATACGATGCGACGACATTTGCGGACGCCAACGCGTGCCCAACCAACTCACGTATCGATGTATATTTGTATGTGGATCTTGCTTGTTTACTTGTGGCGCCTGGAGCCGTTTACTCAGGGAGTGTTAATATTGATTTATCATCGACTAACAGCTAATGGTTATCCTACCGCGCAACTACTGGGACTGATGATGTGCTTATGGCACGCCAATAGCCATGCATTCACCGTAACATCATCTGATGGAACAACCACACAGACCGAGACATCCATTGGGATAAACAATCCTTCATATACTGAAATCAGCGCATTCAGCTATGGAGATAGCACGACATTTTCTCAAGATTTTTCGATTAGTGAAACAGAAATGATTTGGCTGAAGCAGTTTATGGCACATCAATCGTTTGATGCATCGCCAAACACAGTCTATCTCTTACCGATCAAACTATACAATGTTTGTTTAATCTCTACCAATGAGGAAGGCGTATTCTTAAAAGTTCATAATCTGGATTTCACAGGAACAAAAGCGACCAATGCGCCCATTCGCACCTATGTGGAAGTGGTCGGTAATGGAAGCGCGCCACACAGCACTGGATCAACCAATCTTCTTTTTGTCAGTTCGGATGCCAGAAATAACATATCAAATCAGGCCATCAAGTTTTTCGACAAGCGCCACTTTTCAAGCGATGCATCGATTAACACCAGTCAGGCATTGGGCGACTCATTGTCAGATAACTCTCCACTCACCAACGCTACAATTACAACAACCTCACATGCCCGTGTCGTCGCTACAGACACCATGCAAGCATTCAATCACTATGGAATGATAGAGGGACAAGTCCTTGCGAGCAGCAATCGTCGACCGTCCACAAACAGAAGTGCGACAAACTTCGCATTCAATGAATCAGACTTTGCAGCCAACACCTGTGGCGATAATAATTCTGCAGTCGTGAAATTTGCATTGTATGCAAATATCAAAGATCTTATGGACGCGCAAAACGACACATTCACCACATCGGCAAGTCTAGCGCTATGTAAAAATTCAACATGTGGAGCGTCCTAGCAATGTTATCATGCAAACCACAACACTCTACAGCGTGCTTAGTGTATATCTGTCTCTATTTTTGCGCGCAGGGCACGATCAACAATACTACCAATATTTCCACCATCAGTGCTTTCACAACAACAACAAAACCGCTAACAAAAATACACGGATTTTCCTACACTGATGATAATGCCGATTCTAAAGAGTTTAAAATGACGATCAGCACTGCTGAAATGCTGAGACTCAATCAATTGAAGACGCATGCCAGTTACAGTCCTAGTAATACGTTGTATCTGCTGCCAGTGGCAAAATTTGACTACTGTGTGAATGCCACTGATCTCGCTGATGGCCTAGATGTCAAAGTCAATAATGCACGGTTTCAGGATTCGGGGGCAAGCAATACGATTCATGCCTATGTGCACATTCGCGGTAATGGAGCTGCTCTAGATGGCAGTCGAGATCTACTCTT
>DCKN01000101.1:8777-9037 GCA_002320385.1 Proteobacteria bacterium UBA1673 | reverse complement strand
CAACAACCACGGCATATTGAAGTACAAATACTTGCTGATAACCATGGACGTGTGCTCTGCATTGGAGACAGAGACTGCTCAATCCAACGAAGACATCAAAAGGTATTAGAAGAAGCACCCGCATTCAATATTCACCCGTCTGATCGAGTTGGTTTATACGAGATATGTGCTAAAGCAATCAGAGAAATTGGCTATGTTGGTCTTGGCACAATTGAGTTACTGTATGAACAAGGCCGATTTTATTTTATTGAAATGAACAC
>DCKN01000101.1:0-8445 GCA_002320385.1 Proteobacteria bacterium UBA1673 | reverse complement strand
AAGGGTTCAAGTTGAACACCCTGTGACTGAAATGTGTACAGGCATTGATCTCATTCAATTACAAATTTTAGCACATGCTGGTCAAAAACTAATGATCGACCAAGAAGACATCCATAGTAATGGCCATGCAATAGAATGTCGGATCAACGCTGAGGATCCTATCACGATGCAACCATGTCCTGGCACCATTAACCATTTGCACTTCCCAGGGGGAACAGGTATCCGAGTAGACAGTCATATTTATTCAGGGTTTAAAATCAGTCATTGTTACGACTCAATGATTGCAAAAATAATCGCCCATGCACCCACACGACATCAAGCTATTTTAGCAATGCGCCAAGCACTCAAAGAAACACTTATTTCTGGAATCAGCACTAACATCAAGCTCCATGAAAAAATCTTATCAGACCCTGAATTTACAGAAGGCAGAATCCACATTCATTTCCTTGAGAAAAAACCATCTAAAGCAACAGACAAAGTCAAAACATAACAACAAATAGAGCATATAATCATAAGGTTAAAATAAAGACTAACCGTTATCAAATCATTGCTTCTACGTCCGTTCTTTGCTAATATTAAGGCATTGCAAACCGGTTTAGTAATTATGATGGAGACCACATCCTCTCAAGCAACAGCACAAAACGTCACGCATCCAGGTTGGTACGCAATTGGCTTCGTCAGTGCATTAATCATGGGTACAAGTGCATATGTTATTGCCTACAACTTCATGATCGGACAAGCACCACTACTCATCGTCATCGCTTGCGCGCTTGCTGGCTTCATTCTAAATACAAGTTTGTATTGGCTCGATAGCGCCCAGAAACTCGAAGCATTTTTCACCAAAACATTAAAAGACCCAAGATCTCTTCTTCACAGCGACGCGATAATCAATTTTGCCTCGGCAGTATGTGTAGGATTTCTCGCCATGCACGCATACCTAGAGCAAGTTCACACCGTCATCCCAGCCCACTTGCATCAAATCATCCCTATTTGGCCACTAGTCACTTTTTTTAGTATTGCAAATGCAATCAGCACATTCGTATTGTTTTACGAGCCTGAAGACCACATTGAAAAAAAGCCCACAACAAGGACAATCAGAACATTGTTCAGATGGCTAAAAGAGCAATACAATGCGCCACGACAAACCAAAATTGCAAATATTATTGGCATCTCACAAAGCCTCATGTATAGCTTAACCAATCTCTGGTGTGTTCAAAGCGTAATTCACCTCATTGTACCACAATTGAGCACCATTAGCCTCATCTTTAGCGTGCCCATGTCGCTGGCACTACTTTATGCTGAATGTAAATTTAACTGTGAAAAAATGCAAAAAATATTTCAAATTGATGCACCAAAGTATTGGTCAATACCGCTTTTGCAATCCTCATTGTATGCCCTTGTGGTCCTCAATGGCTTTGCCAACGGCTGGATTGCATTGGGCGATTTACGTCATCTACCATGGGCACTGAAATATCTTGTTGTTGGAATTGGATCAACTGTGTCGTTTGCAGTGATGAAAAGTAACCTCAAAGATATTAACATGATCATCTTCAACCCAATCGAGAATCAACATCGACTGATTCCAGTCGCCATGAGTGACAAAGCTAAACTAGTAGAAATCATTGCAAAATCATTCATTTTGAGTATTGGAGTCTACATCGAGTGCTTCCCTGCTGTCTGGCAACAGTTTTTGGCAGCAGCACCAGTCATTGCTTACCCATTAGTGGTAGGGATTGTATTTACAACAGCAACCTGCGCGATTGATGCATTCCTACACATACAAAACACGATCAACAATCAGCAGTTGCAGTTTGGAAAAACACATACTGATAACATCAAGTCAGCAAATCTCGGAAAACCTGAATTACCGCCTAACACAAACGACTCAACACCAAGACTGGTAAACACCTTGATATCGATATTTAACCCTCTATCATGGCGCAGAGATCAAGGAGCCAGCAACAGTGACATCAGCCTACGATAACCCTATACACGCTGTCATTTCTGACTGGTGCGGCACCATCGAATCAAATGTTGTTAGTAGAATCACCGCAATACAGTCTTGCTGCAAAGACATGGGCCTACAGCCCTTGAACACGGAAGCAAGCCAGAAAATTTCTGGAATGACGCAACAATGCACGATTGATTACCTCAGTTCGCTGAATAAACTTAAAGTTGATAAAAATCAATTTATGAAATATTACAGTCGTTACCGGCAACAACAACAGACGCAGCTCATTCTTAGCACCGCTGCAAAAAAGTGGTTCACACAACATTGCACGTTCTGCTTATTTACAAATGGCACTCGTACTTATATCAACGATAACATCAAGAAATACGAACTTGACAACTGCTTTGAACAAATCGCCACTTCCGATGAATTTCCTGCAAAGCCTTCCCCAGCCATGCTAGAGTTCATTACCAAAGCCATCAACATACCTGCCAAGCATTGCCTAATAGTGGGAGATCATCCCTTTGATCTACTGGCAGCACACGCCGTTCAAGCACCATGTGTCATCGTTGAAACCGGCATTAGCAGCCCAGATGACTTTGTGAATCTACCTAAAGCGGTCGCTCATTTAGAAACAATCAACGACGTTCCGGCATTAATTCAAAGCATCAACGCAGAAAATATGGATCGATGAAACCAGTATTGCAAAAATACGTTTGTGATCAGCCCCGCTAATACGTCATCGAGCATCACCTCATGACCGCGCCAATTTTTCATTCGATCAATCACACAGATAGGCCATGGCTTTAAAATATCAAGCACTCGAAATAACAAAAAACCAACCATGATAGAAGACATGCTCAATGGTACAAGTATAAAAGCAAAAAGCATACCCACAACTTCATCACTAACAATCGAGCTATGATCGATACTTCCAAGCTTTTGATAAGTACGAATGCAAAAAAACCAAGAGCTAATTGTCACAAACAGAAAAAACGCCATCATCGCCCATGACGGCATAAGCTTGAACAAAAAAACCAATGGCAGAGCCAGTAGAGACCCCATCGTACCAGGCATTGGGAGCAATCCCAACCCTAAGCCAAAACTCCACCAGTCGCCCATATCAAACTTTGACGTCACCATCTTAATCATCAACCCCAGATATCTTTTTTGCTATTTTATCAAGCACAGCATTGATAAACTTATAACCGTCATCAGAACCATATTCTTTTGCAATTTCTATTGCCTCATTAATCACGATCCGGTTTTCAATATCTGATGCATACATTTCTGCAACAGCCATTTGCAAAATAGCACGCTCAACATCGGTATTTCCTCCCCGTTTACTATGTTGTGCAAATTCATCAATCAATGCATTGATAGCCTCAGTTCGCTGGATATAGACTTGAAGAATCAACCGCGCATAATCAAGATCGATATCCTCAAATTGTTTTGAAACGTCTGATAAGGCTTTAACTTCAATGGACGTACCCGTAATTAAAGTCGCGTAAAGCGCACTGAAGACCACTTTTCTGGCTTGGCGCTTCGCAAAAAATTTTTTTCCTATTGTTTTTTTCATCCATCTATCTCCTCTTGGGTCACATTTGATACTTGCATATCATCAATCAATGATTGAAACGACTGAATGTTCTCAAAACTCTGATAGACAGATGCAAAACGAACATACGCAACCTGATCAGTACGTTTTAAAGCCGACAAAATAATCCCACCGATTTGACGACTGGTAATCTCATCGTCAGACTTTTGTAATATCTGCTGCAAAATTTCTGCAATCAATTGCTCAAAGCGCTCAGAGACCAAAGGACGCTTCTCAAGAGCACGGCTGACACCATTACGTAATTTTGTTTCGCTAAACTGTCTGCGTCCACCATCTTTTTTGACAACCCTTGGATAACGCATCTCTATGAATTCACGCGTAGTAAATCGATAATGGCAAGCAAGACACGCTCGTCGTCTTCTTATACAGCCAAGCTCTTTCACAACTCGAGAATCAGTTACTTTTGTTTCTTTTTCTTTGCAGCGCGGGCACCACATAAATAATCCTTACATCGATTGATAAATCGGGTAACGCCGACAAAAATCTTTAACTGACTGCTCTAACACTCGCATCATCGATGTATCATGTCGACTCTTTAGACATCGATCAATCATATCAACAACTTCAACAATAGCCTCTGCGTCAACACCCCTCGTTGTAATCGCACAAGAACCAATACGCATACCGCTGGTCACAAATGGTGACCGCTGATCGTTGGGCACAGTATTTTTGTTAACGATAATACCGATCTGATCAAGTGATTCTTCAGCTTCTTTGCCGGTGATAGCCTGCTCAGTCAGATCAACTAAGAAAAGATGCGTATCAGTACTATCAGAAACAATCCTGTAGCCAAGTGATTTAAATCGCGCGCACATTGCTCGAGCATTTTCTACGACCTGTTTTTGATAGTGAACAAACTCAGGCTGTAAGGCTTCGAAAAACGCCACCGCCTTTGCTGCAATCACATGCATCAATGGCCCACCCTGCAATCCAGGGAAAATAGCCTGATTAATTTTCTTTGCTAAAGCCTCATCCTTGGGCACCATGATCATACCCCCACGCGGGCCCCTCAAAGATTTATGCGTCGTGGTTGTAATAACATCTGCATAATCAACTGGTGATGGAAAAATCCCTACAGCGATTAATCCTGCGATATGAGCAATATCAGCATGCAATCGAGCACCAACTTTATCACAAATTTGCCTTAGCCTAGCCCAGTCAATCACCAGGGAGTAGGCTGAGTATCCAGCAATAATTAATTTAGGTTGATGCTTTAGCGCCAACGCTTCGATAGCATCATAATCAAGTTTTTCCGTCTCTGCATCCAACTTATAGGTAACTGCATTATAATACTGGCCTGAAATATTGGCTGCACATCCATGAGATAAATGACCCCCATGGGCTAAATCAAGACCCATAAATGTGTCACCTGGAGATAAAATCGCCTTAAACACTGCAAGATTAGCTTGAGATCCAGAATGCGGCTGCACATTAACATAATCAACATTAAACAGTTTTTTAGCACGGTCAATCGCCAATTGTTCAACCTGATCAACAAACTCACAACCTGCATAGTAACGCTTACCTGGATATCCCTCAGCGTACTTATTCGTTAACACACTACCCTGAGCCTTCATGACACCTGGACTCGCATGGTTTTCAGAGGCAATCAAAACGATATTATTTTTCTGACGTTCAAGCTCATCGTCAATCAATGATTCAATCACTTGGTCTGTATCAATATTCTGCATTTGTTTCACCATGCCACTCCTTTTTTTAATCGGTGCGTTAATGATAACAAATGTTTATTTTAAGTGCAAAAAATACTGCCAAAGCTTTTGCTTGATTTCAGCTGAGCGTTTGATCTCATCCACTGTTGGTAGTAACACCAAAGGCGTCTTTACACGCCCTACTGATAACGTATCAAAGGACGCATCATCAGCTTGCTGATTAGCCTGGTTTTGACCACCACACCCATGAAGATCACAATCGGAAAAGCACCAAATCACGGATTGGCGTGAATCAATAGCTGTTTGCACATCCGGTTGCGATGCAGGCTCAATCGACGTTTTTAATCCATCAAACAGAGATTTAAGAATGCGTAAACTACTACGATCAGCCCGATCAAACAGGATCAAACACCAATATTGCGCATCACTATGCTTGTAAGTACCCCGCCACACCTGAAGCGAATCAAGTGCGCGATATCGAGCATGGCCCATCAACTTTAAAACAATTTTTTGCATCCCTTCAGAGCTCGCACCAACACGCATCATGCACACAAAGATTTTTACTACTCAACTTACAATAGCACATTTAGACTTTGGCGTCGACATCATCCGCCCAGCTGGGAACCACAGCATGGCAATCGGGGTTCAACAGGAACACGCTACGCAAATCTAACTCACCTCAGGACATAGTCGTAACAAACGCTGGCCATCAATCAGTGCATCAATTTTATAGTCGACTATAGCCTCAAGATATGTGCTTGCGCTATACTAAAGGATGTTAATTTCAAGATCAATGCATGCTGCTTATATTCCTCGTATCATCGTTACTAACTAAAGATGCATGGGCAGATAAATTTAATATAACCTTTTCAGAAAATATTCCCATAGAGGTACAAAACAACGCTCAACTGATGATTAACCAAAAAATCGTCGTCAGAGATGTCGATATGAGCACTCACCGCAAACAACAAGTCAGCAGTCGAATAGCATCAATCATAGAAACCGCAGCACAACCTTATGGCTATTTTTCGACTCAATGTCAAGTTCAGCACGTTAACGCAGAATACAACTTTCATGCAACATGCACAATGGGACCACCCGTATACCTAAAGCAGATAGACGTGGAAATCAATGGCCCAGGTAAAAAGAAAGTCGAAACACTCACTCAAAAAAGCAAAATGACCCTCCAAATTGGATCCATATTTAGGGCGGACAAATACGAAGATTATAAAAAACAATTATTGAATATCGCAAACCATGCTGGGTACGTTGATGCAAGCACAAATGCATCTCAACTAATCATTGACACTGATAAGCAACATGCTAGCACAAAAATCATTCTTGACACTGGACCACTGTATCGCTTTGGTGAGATCTTTATCGAACAACAAATCTATGATAAGTCATTTTTACGCAAACTAGCGCCATATGCAATGAATACCGAGTTTAACACCTCTCTCATATCAAGCTACAAAGATAATCTTGAATCAACAAATCTATTTGCCAACGTCTCTGTCCTACCTAACGCGCCCAATAATGAGTCTAAGACCATACCAACGCAAGTTTTTTACGAACCCATTCCTCGTACTCAGTACGGACTTGGTATCGGCTATAGCTCATACGCAAACCTATTCTACAGTGCTAGCATTCAAAGAAGCCTATTAAACGACCGAGGTATGCGATCCACTACAGATTTTTTAAACAGCGATAAATACGCTTATGCAATCACTACGCTGTCTATTCCTCGAACACACCCAACGCAAGACTATTTTAACATACAGCTCGGCTACAAAAAGCAATTCATTGATTATGTTGGCACCGACAGAAGCCTGACAACAACACTTGCGCACATCACTCAAAGACGACCCAATAATCACACCAGTCTCGCACAGGAAATAGCACTCAATTACTCAGTCGATCGATCAGAGTTTGACGACAACACCGCTAACCATACTAACCTTCTCTATCCCAGCCTTAAATACAACTGGTTAATTAAGCAACTAAAAAACAATGCCACCTTGGCACTCACAAGCGATATGAGCGCGAGCGTCAAGCCGTTCATCGCACCCAATAATTTTTACAAACTAGTTTTACAACAGCGATATAATCGTGCATCTAACGATAAAAAGCGCATGGTTCAGATCAGAGGGAAACAAGGCTATATCGCTAGCGATAATAAAAGCAGCCCCCTCCCTCTCGGTTGGTATTTCTATACAGGCGGCACCTACAGTGTCAGAGGGTTTGCTTACAACAGTATTGGAGCAGATCCAAACGAAACAAACGATTATAACCGCTATCTGTACACAGGATCGCTTGAACTACAACATCTGGTTAGCAAAGATCTATTCGCAATCGTATATATGGATGGCGGCGATGCAACCAAAAATCTAAGCACATCCAAACCATCCTACGCTATTGGAAGTGGTATATTATGGAAAACATTAGCTGGCAATCTTGAAGTAAGCATGGCCAAACCGATAGTAAATCACTCAGGAAACACCTCTATGAAAACGCGATTGAATATCAATATTCACCAACCACTGATAAGATAGAAAGCTATGGCAAATCAACAGATAAAAAAGCATTGGATAAGATGGCTCTGTATTGGTAGCATCTCAGCCATTGCAATGATCACACTACTTGGATTTTTGGTCATATCAACCAATATTGGTACTCGATTCGCACTAAGGATTGCAGCACGTCAGGCACCCATACATATTCGACTGGGTGATGTTCAAGGCACATTACTCACGGGGACAAAAATACGCCAAGTAACACTCAATCAAAACATCACACTCAATCACATCAAACTAACCTGGCGCTGGAAAAAAAATATTGAAATCAGCGCAGCGATCAAAGACTGTAATCTAATGAAATTAGACCCGTCAATACTATCGATGCTACCTGCCAGCCTACATCCATTAATCAAACAAACTTTTAGACTGAATGCATCAACAATCAATTACACTTTGATGTCAAAAACACTGGTAGTAAAAACCAATTACCAAGGGCAAGATTATAAACTAACCATGTCACAGGATACGCCCAACACAGTGATCATCGAAAGTGGCCAACAAAACAACAGACTTGCAATATCAATGCAGCAAAAAAACAACAAGACCAAAATAGTCCATGCCCATGGCACCATCATGCTACCAGAAAAAAAAGTATTCTCGGTTAACCAGGGACAAATTTACTTTCAAGAA
>DCKN01000098.1 GCA_002320385.1 Proteobacteria bacterium UBA1673 | reverse complement strand
ACTCCAACATCAATACAGCATTCGACAAAGTCTCTGCGTTGGATGTAACAAGACCAAAAGTTGCGATATGTAACTTGATGTATACCGTAAACCAATCCAATCAGGCGCCGACTTCTGATTAAACCATCGAAAACACCAAATCACGTCAGCACAAACTAAGATCATGATTGACCTCGATTTTTATGACTGCTACAATGAATAAAAAGATTAATTACTATGAGCAATCAAATCACTGTTCTATCCCAGCTCTTTCAGTCTTTTGATCCTAACCCGCTTACAACCATGATCATGGCACACGGCATTGATCGTGTTCGTACAGTCTTACAACAGTATGATCAAGTCATGTTGAATAATGCGTATGATGAAACGGGTCGATCGCTACTATTCGACATTCTCGCCGAACCAAAACTCAGACGGGACCTTCTGACTGATGACCTTCTTGGAAAAGTTGATCAATCAGGATTAAATAGAGTGATTACTCATGGCCCATTTACTGGAGCATCGATACTTTTTTTCATCTGTGAACCACGTGAAAATGGGTATACCCTACTCAAAAAACACCCAAACCTGATTGAAATAATTGGTGAAGAGGCTTTTAACGCACCTTTTGTAGGATGCCAAACATCACCGATGCATCATAGCCTTGACCAAGAAAATACTGAGGAACCAAGAAAAACACAACACCTATGGCCTGGATATAGCCCTTTACTACTGCTGGCCAAATCGCAAGACGCACGACATCTATTTATCCAACACCCATCGTTGATTCATAAAATCACTCAAACTGGGCTCAATCGAGTCAGTAGCGATGGGGCGTATCAAAATGACGGCATATTGCCGAAAGTTTCGGCACTGCATAGACTAGCAATGACTCAGGGCGCGACCCAAAGGCACACAACTGCATCTTACCAACCGATTATTCTGATACAAATGGCAAAACGTGCACCAGGATTATTGGATAAAATCGATCCTTCATTATTTGCAACACCGAATCAGATGGTCAGTGCAAGTTCAGACAATGTATTAACGCCAGTACCATCTCCACTCCAATATTTCCTACACGATGAAGACGGCGTGAAGCTATTAAAGACTAATAAAAAACTGCTGACACATGCTTGTCAATCCACGGATATTAATCATGGAAAGTTTGACAACGATATTCCGATCATTACAAGCATGTCTTTCTTTGCCTATGAACTGATTACAGAAAATAGTGAAATTCAGTCAATGATTACTGCCGACGGCATGATTTACCGAACCAAACCTCTAGATCTATGTCAACGCTACCAGATGCAAAAGAACATTCCGCCAAATTATTTAGCACTGATTGAATTTTGTCAATTAACGAACGATAAAATCGTATTATCAGAGTTGCTCCACAAAGGGCAGATTTGCATCAGCGATATTACCGATGAGGCACTAAACAATCCTTGTCATGATTTTGATGATAATGTGATTTTTGGACCCCCAGGATGCAGGATTTTATTTTACACAGCACACAACGCCGGTTATACCTTGCTCTACCAGTATCCAGAACTGGCAAGAAAAATCAATTTTTGCGAGCCGACTACATCCTATGTTTATCATGTAGCTTGGAACCAAAACGCAGAACTTCATGCAGTCTATATTAGGACTACGCTTGGTCTCATCGCAGATTTGGTATCTCCCGGACATGGTTTGACATACCTACTCTGTACGCAATCACTGGTAGAAAAGATCTCAGAGATTTCAGATCCACTCATGAGGCGGGGAATTGTGCAGCATCTTTCATCATCAGAATTCGGTATCCTATTGATGATGAAATATCCTTGTTTACAAGACTTTATTGATGGTTTTTTGATGAATCAAATGATTGAACACAATGGTCGCAAGCAATGGTTGCTTTTGACGCTTTGCAAAAGTCCATATGGTCTTGCCCTATTGGGTTCAAATCCACATCTTTTAAAACTCATTGATGCAGAAAGACTCGCTCAAAAAACACTGTATATTGACCGAGCCACCGGATTATCAATACCGATTAATCAGGCTTCTCCACTTTATGAGCTCGGTAAAGTTTTACACCCAATGATTAACATTATTGAGATGATGCATCGAAATGGCGTTTTTCGTCATGCAAGCACAGAAGATATCCAACAAGCTGGTCTGGGCCGAAGAGACGATCAGAAACTGATTACAGAGGTTTTACGAAACCACGATAACCAGCCGTGCAGCGACCCACTAACGCTAAAGCAGATCCGTTATATGTTTCAGTCACCACGCCATATTAACACCCTGCATAGTTATCCGAAGTTGCTCGCTAGCTTGCAGATGGATCAATTAACTTCAGTTGTTGACTATCAACCACAGATCGATGCAACTCAAAATGCAACGAGATCAAAACGCCGTTTACTCGATCTACTCTTTTTTACACCAGAAGGCCTGATTCTACTGATTGAGAACTCAGTTTTCGCATCACGATTAGATGCAAAATATATCAATATGACCAACCCCAAAGGGTTGACAATCGGGCAAGACTGGTGTGACGATATGTATGGAACCACGATACTCTTCAATAATCCCGAACTGGTAAACAAAATCAGTCAGCAGTCATGGTACGGTGATGGCACGCCATCAACCGCTCAACATAGCGGACTAGTACGACTCACATCGTCAAATCATCGACTTGCACCCTTGATTATCCTACAACACCCCTATATTGTGAAAAACGCACCCGCCTACATCATCAATATCGACCTACCGCGACCATCGCCGATGATCGAACTAATACGTTCAATGACTGGTCTTGTCTGCCTATTCAATAATCCAGACACCGTGTCGCTTCTTAGCGCAGAGACGCTCAATCGTGATTATGATAATGGCCAATCTAATTTACTCTATTTGTGTGCTAGTCCCAATCTCAGATATTTTATAGACAGGTATCCCCAAGTCATAGAAAAATTTTCAAGAGAAGGACTAAACCGAATACATCGGAGTTCGAATGGAAAAATCAGTTCACCCATACTCAATATTCTTTTACATCAAACGCAACCGCTATTCTTTTTGCGAGATCATCCAAAAATTTTAACACTGATCACGCCACAAGGTCTTGGTAAAGATAGTAATGAAGAAACTTATCAAGTGATATTAGAAAAATTGAAAGAACGCGAGTCCATAAAAATAATATATGGTATCCCTGAGAGTCAAAAATTACTTGAAATGGCCACACCCTTGCGTCAAAAACATTTTGCGCTGAATCTTGGAGGTGCATGCGATACGCTCAATCAAGACCCCCCATCTGAATTCATCTGCCCCCTCACTGGAAACATTATGCGCAATCCAATGAAAATCAGAGCCGGATCGACCCCACATAGTTTTGAGTACGAAGCGATCTTTTGGCATTTACACGCTGTGGGCGAATGCCCATTGACCCGAGAGACTTTCAGACCTACAGAAAATACAACTGCTGATGCATTATTAGTGCCCGATGACCAACTGAGATCTAGAATCGAACAATGGATACAAAAATCAAGCCAGGAAAAACAACAATCCAAGCAGAGCGACGACTTTGATGACTCAGGAGAAAACGCACAAATCAAGACAAATTCATTCTTCTCTGACCAGAGTCGCAATACCTCGAATCATCCCCAACCCTAGTCTCTGTTGCAATTTATCGTTTACACATTCACCCAAAATCGTCTTTCGAATTGTATACATATGCGAATAATACAGCTTGACTGCCCATAGTGATCGGGTATAATTGTCACTACCCTAAATTCCCCCCAAAGGATCTCAACGATGACCCTCAAAAAACACTACTTCCAACAGCCATCACTCAAGCAAAAACAACTGGCATTCATCGTAGAAGATGACCTTTGGTTATATGATTTTACCACGCAACTCAGTCAACGCTTAACCAACGACTTTGGCGAAGTCAAACACCCCCAATTATCACCCTGCGGACGTTACATCGCATTTGATGCCAACCGTGAAGGCAGTACCGAAGCATATGTCCTCGATTTAAACGACGGATTACCTCAAAAACTAACGCATACTGGTGCCATCTGCTCCGTCGTTGGCTGGCAAGATAATGACACAATTCTTGTAGCAGGCGCATTTGAGCAACCCTTTAGACAAGGCTGCCTATACAGTATACAAAGAACAGGTGGCGACTTAACCAATATTGAAGTTGGTCCTGCCAATGCCATTAGCTACGGCCCAGAAAAAAATACGATGATCATCCAGCGTCATGGCTACGGCTACCCAAGCTGGAAGCGTTATCAAGGGGGAACTTGCGCTGAATTATGGCTTAAAACTGATAACAACAACCCATTTCAGCTATTTTGCAAACAAAACGCCAATATGATTCAACCCTTGTGGCACAATAACAGAATTTACTTCATCAGTGACTTCCAAGGACATGGCAACGTCTACTCAGCAGACCTGCAAGGACAAGATATTCGTAGGCATACCCATTGCGAAGACTTCTACGTCCGCAGTTACAGCATTGACCAAGATCGTCTTGTCTATGCCCAAGCAGGACAGCTCTGGCAAGCCAATCTAGACCTTAAAGCAGATACAACACCACAAGCAGTGGCGCTAGAAATCCCTATTAATAGTGCTCAATCAAACCGCATCAGAAAATTTGACTTCTCGTCAAAAACGTTAGAATCATTATCGCCAAATCACAACGGTAGCCAGCTGGCATTGTGTCACCGTGGACGATTATTCATCATGCCAAGTTATCAAGGACCAGGCATTCTACTCGATAATAGCGATCATAAACGCTATCGAGACTGCTGTTGGATCGAAAAAACGAACAAGGTCTTTGCCATCTGCGATGACGGCATGCGCGATATACCAGTTGTTTTTGATTGTAGTGGCACAGTGGCTCTAAAAAAAGCCTGGGATAAAATCGATCTTGGACGTGTCCTGTGTATGCGTGTGTCACCCGATGGCAAAACCGTGGCCATCGCCAATAATCAGCATAAACTGAGTCTATTTGACCTTGAGACAGGCAAACTACGAGAAATCAAGCACTCACCATATGGCACTATCGCGCAATTTGACTGGTCTCCAGACAGTAAGTGGCTAGCCTATCGCTGCCAAAACACACACGAGACAGCGAATATCATGCTTTACAGTCTAGATAACAAGAAAGAGCATCGAGTGACTGAAGGAAACTATCATGATTATGCCCCCTGCTTTGATCCAGATGGCAAATATCTTTATTTTTTATCACACCGAGCATTGAACCCCGAATCAGACGAACTCTGTTTTCAGTACAATTTCAGAAAAACTGCCAAAGCCTACGTCTGTTGTCTTGATGAGAATGCCAAACATCCATTTTACCATCATCTAAATACCGATGAATCAGAGTCAAACGACGATAAGACAGACGATGAGAAAGACAATAAAGATACTAAAAGTAAAGAGGATGATGCCACCACCAAGAAAGATAAAGAAACGCCAGAAACCATCATCCACATTCAAAATATACACTCACGAATTCTCCCACTACCAGTTGATGCAGGTAGCTACACAAAACTACTGGGCTTATCTGGCAAAGTCTTGCTGATCACTTCAAGTTGGGCTGATGGCAATGACTACACAGTCACCACTAAAGATATGGCTGGATCAGTTGGCATCTATGATTTCAAAGAACAAAAATATGAACATTTATTCGATGGTATCAGCAGTGCTGAATTAACTTATGATCGAAGCCAGATTGTGTACAGCACGCCAAGTAAACAAATCCGTATCATCACTGCCGGCGGTAAACCTGAAGATAAAGATGAATCCTACCGAAAAGGCGGGATTATCGATATCAGTCGAGCCAGAGCCCCAATTAATCCTCAAACTGAGTGGCAATTTATGCTGCAAGAAGCATGGCGCCTGCAAAAAGATTTCTTTTGGGATCAAGACATGAGCAACGTGCCCTGGAACGATATCTTAAATCGTTATCAACGTGTTGCCGAAAGAATCAGCACTCGAGCAGAACTCAATGACTTGATTGCTGAGCTCCATGGCGAGTTAGGCTCGTCACATGCTTACGTTATGGGCGGTGATCTCAATAGGAAACGACACTATTCCCAAGGTCAACTAGGAGTAAGTACAGTTTATGACATCAAGGAGAAAGCTTACAAAATCATAGATATCATCGATGCCCAAGACTTTTCAGATGAAGACTTACTATCGCCGCTCAAAGCACCTGGGGTCAACTTATCAGTTGGCGATTACATCTATGCAGTCAATGGGCAAACATTATCAGCCACTCTGAGTTTGCAGCAAGCGCTGGAACAGCAAGCCAATCAATATGTACAGTTACTCGTTAAATGCACTAAAGACCAAAGCAAAGAAAAAAAATGCGTCATTGTTAAAACCGACAGCAATAACCACGATCGCATCTACAGAGCGTGGGTTGAAAAAAATAGACGCTATGTCAGTGAAAAAAGTGATGGGAAGCTCGGCTATATCCATATTCCAGATATGTCCAAAGACGGCTATGCTGAATTTTTGCGTAGCTTCTTACAATGCTTTGACAGCCAAGGATTGGTCGTAGATGTTCGCTTCAATGGCGGCGGTCATGTCTCATCATTAATCTTACAAAAACTAGCCCTCAAACGGATTGGTCTTGATGCCACACGGTGGCATGACGCAAACTTCTGCTACCCTGCAAATGCGCCCAAAGGCTGCATGGTGGCCATCTGTAACGAATATGCCGGCAGCGATGGCGATATGTTTTCACATGCATTTAAACAGATGAAACTAGGTAAACTGATAGGTAAACGCACCTGGGGCGGTGTCATTGGTATCAATGTGCGTCACGATCTCATCGATGGCGGCGTCACCACCCAACCCGAATATGCCATTTGGTTAGATGGCGTTGGCTATGGCGTTGAAAATCACGGGGTAGATCCTGATGAGGTCATTGAAATCACTCCTGAGCAAGCTGCAGCATGTGAAGACCCACAGTTAGACCGTGCCATCGCAATTGGACTCGAGGAAATCAAAAACCAGAAGCATCCTGATTTGGATCTTGCGCTTGAAAATACCGTAAAGCCAAATAAACAGGCACCCAAACTACCCAAAGAAGCATTGGTTGAAGCATAGATAGAGATAGGATAGACACCACTGGATTCCTATCAACCTGGACTATTCTGACCCTTATCATCTTGCTCATCGTCTTCAGCTGTATTGTAACCATCATCTGATGATAGACCAGAATGACGTTCTTGTGTTGTTTGATAACTTGAGTGTGTATCCTCGCTAGTGACAGATTCTGTATCATCCCCCGATGTATGGCCTTCGGAATCACCATCAGATGAATCACCTTTACGCGAGAGCACTTTATCTAAATCCGCACGAATCAATGGCGATTTGCGACAGGGTAATGCGATCAAAGATTCATTTTCTGATGGTAAAAGCGCCGCTTTGACGTTTTTAAGCGAAAACGTATCGTTTAATGCTTCAAGCTTTGGCAGAACGTAGATAAGATAGTCTTTGTAATCGTTCACAGATTTTCTAGTCAACCATGCAGATTCTGGTAGCTTTTTATTAATATCTGCAAGCATATGATCAAGATTATTGTCAAATTCATCGCGAATATCATCAAAAGTAACTTGAGATTTTTTAAATGTTGGATCTATTTTTTTTTGGGCTTTGAGTATATTCATTGCCTCTATAATCATCACTCTTTGCAACTGATTCAACGCAACATGTGGGTGCAAGTTCTGGGCATCTTGAACCACTTCAGATAATTGTACCAACATTTTATTTTGATAATCGATCGCTCTCTTTTTAAGAAATTGTCCCGGCCCATTTGAGAGCGAGTCAACACGATCAACAATCTGAATCGCAACAGTACACAAGGCAAATATATCGTGCAAGGTCTCTTTCTGACCAAAGCGCAAATGTTCAAGCATTAAGCCCTCCCCCAGTGCATTTTTATCGCATATTGATGCACGAGTATCATCAACTTTGAACATATTGTCTAACCGAGTGACAAGCTCTCGCATATATCGACCCTGGTAACCAGAGAGTTCCGTGGTGTTTTTTTGAGTTCTGAATTGTTTGATCCAGACATCGATGATAGAAGATGTTTCCCAAGACGAAGATGAAGAATCCCCAACACCAATGAGCGTACTCGGCCTACATAGATAGTCGTTATACCATTTTGTGTACGAAACAGTAGCGATTATGGCACCAGTAAATAAGTCACGAGGAGTCTCATCGGTTTTATGAGCATTATCAATAATCGTAATCGATTTATCAATCACATTAAAACAGATATTATCGAGTTTTAAATCCCCATTCACATGACCATCTTGATTAATCTGACCATCACAAATCTTTGCAAAAAATTCATAAACGCCACCCGATGAATCCACCATGGACTTTAACTGAACCATGGTTGCCTCATGTAAATTTTCGCCAGCCCAGGCTTTAGAAATGATCTTATCTGAATTAATATCATATATCTGAGCTGTGATTGCACCAGGCCCTTCTTGAGCGCTGGCATCATAAAAAGGGGCACAACAACTTGAAGAGCCCATACGACATTGCAATACTGAAACATCCACGTGCGGCTCACTATCAACTAAATGTATACTACCAAAAATTGCTCTATTCGCGTTCGCCGATAGATCCAAAGCCTGTTGTGATAGATGGTTATCATCGATTTTTGAAACACAAATGCGTTGCGCATTATTAATCATGTGATTGTTCATGCCTTCACATAATCTTGTATCAGCAGTTTGAACATCATTTATACGATCTGACAGATAACATCTTTTTCCATTTTTAACCGCTAAATAAGCCTGTATAGCTTGATTAAATCTTTGGCCCTTTTCAGGCTTGTGAAACACGCCAGCGTTAAAGTCATGAATATTTTTCTGTATTTTTTGTAGATTCTGAGTCCATTGCTCTTTTGTACATTGTCCATCATTAATAAGTTTAATCAGCGGCTCAGGAACTGGTTCTGGGTTTAGAGCATCGATAATGACAGTCAGTTTTTGATAAAATTGTTGTGCATCTTGCGACACCGCATAATCTAAGGTTGCCTGACAGTGTTCGATCGATTCTTTTTGATCACCAATGAATTTTATTTCGTCATAGCGTAACCCCTTTTTACCAGCACGTAAATTCTTATAAAATTCAAAAACTCGCTCTAAGTCTTCCATGCCAGGTGGGTCTTTATCAATTACTTTTTGCATAGCATCGATATTACTATCGTGTCTTAACCTAGATGATTCACGAATTGACAGTTTACTTTTCTCGATCGCAATACACCTTTTCAATAATAGTCTAGATAATCCAGTAACTTTATCCTGAGCTTGCCGATATTGATCATGACTCCTCTCATATTTTCTTATTGTGTTGTCATAAGCAAATATCGCTCGCAGGCGCTCAATTTCATTATCGGATGAAATTTTCGGTGTACTTATGGCGCCCTGAGCAATCACAACACTTAAGATATTTTTCAAACGCTGATCAACATCATATTCCATAAAAATAAATCCAATCAAAAATAGTTAACCCAATTTACTAAAAAGCTACTAAATAACGTATAGTATAAAATTGTTAAAAATACATAAAATTCAATAAATTAAACTTAGATCGGGCATGTATAATAAAATTAAGTATAGATGTGATAACCGATAACCTTAGGTAATTAAGACAACTTAACCATACTTAAAGCCATCAAAAATCAGCACACTTGAGCAATGATCGACAAAAAGTTATACTCAATGATCTTGCACACAACGCAGCACACCTAAACGTCAAGTACGCGCCAAACAACCAATAGGCACTAAATATGCTGACCAATTTTTACTACAGACTGTTAATCATTGCACTGATTATGAGTCTCACCAAGATCTATACAGGACTTCTCTCTCCGGCGATCCCAGCACTAGCACTAAATCTTGGCGTATCAATAACCAATATACAACAACTCATTTCAATACGCATGGCAACGACCGCATTGGTAAAATTCCTATTCGTTCTCATTCCCTCAAGCCTCTGCACCCTATGGCTATTAATCGGTCTTGGGCTTTTTTCGTTAACCAGTCTTTTGAGCGCGTTATGCAGCGATTACCAAAGCTTACTTATAAGTCAAATCGGATCCGGTGCTGGTCTCGGCACCATGATGTTTGTGCTCATGATTATGCGAGACTGGTTCTCTGGACAACAGTTACGACAATTCAATAGTAATGTTTCCATTCTAATTTCTATCATCCATCCACTCTGTCCTCTCATTGGTGGCCTTTTATTGACACATTTTTCATGGGAAAGTTTATTTGTAGCCATGACACTGTTTGCAGGGATATGTGTTTTTGGACTAATATCTACAATTGACTTCCAAAAGAGCCACATACCCAGTCAACCGTTACAGCGATTAAGATCGATATCGAGCATTATCAGATATTTACGCGATAATCCAACCTTAGGCTTGGTATCGATACAGCTGATGATGACTCGCGGAGGGGCCTTGATTTGGCCATTATGCTTACCAGTATTTCTCATTGATCAACTGTCCTGGTCACCTGAAAAGTTTGGGCTTGCATTCACGAGCATTACCATGATCGTACAGATAGTTGGTGCGTTTTCAAATCGTTTTGCTATCACAAACTTTAGTGAAACGGGGATTATTCGATCCTGTCATGGAATGATCATTGCCGGTATTCTTCCTCTTGTTTTTCTCAGTTATGGTCCAACTTTTGCAAATAGTTTATTGATCACGATGGGTATTTATTATTTTTTCACAACATTTCTCTGGTCCAATTACAGCACACTCGTATTCGGCAACTATCCCAAAGATCCGTCACTCACATCAAGTATTTATGGCTTATCCGATACACTTGCTGGCGTCATTGCAGCACTGGTCAGCGCGACGCTATACTACCAAAATACCTTTAGTTTCGCAGCTGCAATCATAGCCATGCATAGCTTAGCCTATTACTGCAATCATCGGATCGAACAACGACAACCGCGATAGCCTGTCAATACCTTACGAAAATACATATAAATGAAGAAATTATCGCGTTAATTTGACAAATCCTTGTTGATGTAAAAATAATCAAGCATACTGGCCAAACACCTTAGCATATGACGATTGTGATTGAATCAAAGGTACAGCCTCACAAACATGTTCACTATTACACAATGCTCATTGCATGCATCGCGTTATTACCGAACATAGCAATCGAAAGCCTCTCGCCAGCCATTCCTGCAATGGCCGAACACTACCTCACAAGCATCGATCATATCCAATTAAGTTTCAGCATGCTAACAGCATTTCTTTGCTTGTCAGCCATTTTTTGGGGTATTCTAAGCATGCAGTATGGGCGCAAGACCTCATTATTATGCGGTATTGGTCTTGCAGCTTTTGCTTATCTAAGCGCAAATACCACCACAACGCTCGGGCAGTTATTTATCTGTCAAACAATTGCAGGACTGGGGCTTGGTGTTACCACATTGTTTAGAGGATTAAAGCGAGACTTATTCCAAGGAATCATGCTTCGAAAAGTAGCTGCTAACTCAGCATTGATAATCACCCAAGCAAGTGCTGGCGCACCCTTAGTTGGCGGTATTATTTTGTCACAATTTGGCATCCATGCGCTTTTTTACTTTTTATTATGCAGCTGTGTGGCGGTTTGGTGTTTTATTTTGTATAGCAAATTGCCTCAACCGAAAGATCAACCTAGTCTACGCGATATTATTGAGCACCTAAGAGTAAACGTATCAAAAAAATTTTTACGCATCAGTCTCTGTAATTTACTAGCGATGTGTGGCTATCTATCATGGTATCTCACCCTACCTATTTTAATCATCAAACAATTAGCATGGTCGCCACAAAGCTATGGACTGGTATTTTTATGTGTCACCAGCAGCGCACAGTTCATTGGTGCGATTGCCAATAGCATATTGATTCATCATTTCTCCGAACACAAACTCTTATACTGGACTTGGAGCTTTATGATCATTTGCGGCATCAGCATGTTTTTATGTCACCAGATATATGGCATACAAGCATGGTGGCTCTTCTTACACCTATGGCTTTATTTTCTTACCAGCCTTTTTATCTGGCCAAATGTAATGACTGCTGCTTTCGATAACATGACGCTAGATCCTGGCCTAGCATCAACATTGTTTGGGCTCTTGCAAGCCTGTGGTGCATTTTTGGCCACGCTATTATGTGCCAATATGCCACTGTCGGTTTGTAACGATCTCATCGTCATACTAGTATTTGCCAATGGTTTCAGTATAGGCTTCTATCATCTTGCACATAAAATTAAGAATCCCGAGTAAGAACCAAATCTTTGACCGTTACATGCAGCGCTCACGTGCAAGCAGATTCCATGCAAGGCATCTTAATCATCAACGATTAATGCGTCGACTTTGCTAGCACAAATAAAGTCATTCTCAGTCACCCCTCCTAAGGCGTGCGTGTTATAAACCACTTCACAATGATCATAGTAGACCGTTAAAGTTGGATGATGATCCTCTTGATGACTAATCCAACCAACCGCATTCACAAACGCAAGAACTTCGTAGTAATTCTTGAAATGAAACGTACGCACAATTGCAACTCGGTTCTGGTCATAAGCCCAGTCTTGATGAATGACTTTGCATTGCGCCATAATCTCTTCATCCGTATACTTTTTGCCAATACCCTCGCAAGGCAAGCACTTTTTATTGGTTAAATCACTCATGAAAACTCCAACTGATATTGATATCTAGCTTATAGCATGCATTAAAATAAGCTGCCACAATAAAGAAAGAAAAATCAGCGCTTTCAATCAGCCAAGGGACTGATGAAAAAAATTATCCTCACAAATACAAGCATCATACAACAATAAAATCATAAAAATCATGCAAAAGATCATAATCTAACCTATATATTAACAAGTTATTTACGGAGACAAATATGGTTTCACTTCTAGCACTTATTTTTGTTCTACTCATTTTAGTTAAAATGATACTTTTTGTGCTATTTCCACAAGAAGTCTTTACAATTACCGAGAAGTTCATGGACTTCGTATCACAGTATGGATTTTTATTCCAAGGTGCATTAATGCTTATCACAATTGCAATCGGCGCAATATTAGCAATGACCATAGGATTTTTCACGATGATCGCTGCAGGCTGGTTCTGGAGCTGCATCTACACCATATTCTTAATACCAATGACCTATGAAGCGGTCAAAAAGGACGAATTGAAATCACTCATATTTTCTCCTGAAGTTAAAAACCAGTTTCTATCAGCGTGTGTGTTTATGATCTGCCTATGCATACTGACAATTGGTTTATTCTTGTGAGCAAACAATGAGTAAAAGTAAAATTTTATCACTGGTTTGCGTTTACAAAGGGAGTACAAGCCTAGTCAATCGAACGTTTGGTCTGTTGGGTCGACAAGTAATTACTGGGAATTGTGCACTAGCACAATTAACAAGCAACAATATGAAGCCAAGTGAAGCGTGGGCACAATACATCAAGACTTTTCCAGTTTCCGTTCAATGCGTCTATGAAAATCAAGCGGAACAAGATTTATACTATCTCATTCGTAAAAACACGCCGTGCGTCATCGCAATATGCAATTACAATCAAAAAATCATACTACTAGACAAAAATGATCTCATGAACTGTCACAGTGACATTGGCTTATTTGACATGTATATTCAAACCGCAGTCAAAGCTAAATTCCTCACTTTCTAAATAGTAATCAAACCTTTTTGTGATTAATCATCAAGAATGACAAAAAAAACATATCTTTTTTGGCTGCAAAACAGCCAAATTTTTCAGTAGCAATATAAGAAAGTAATAAAGATACATATGGTTGTTGACATAAATAATAATTAGTAATAAAATAACATAACGAAATGTTTCAACAGGAAAGACACCCTCAGGCAAAAAAAATTAAAAGTCAGTGGCGAACGGCGATAAAGTAAACACAATATCATCACTAAAACAATAAGCGCATAGCACACAACAAAAAAGTCTTTTACAGCCCAGCATTGTGATTTTTATCTATTTTTTTACAATAAAAAATTGCAGATTGGAAGCATTCATGTTAAATAATTCAGTGATACGTACATGATCGATATTCGAATACAGGAATACTTATGAATCAACAAAACCTTAGCAGTATTTATGTGTTCATAATGATCTGTTGTATTGCGACAATCCCATCGATTTCGAGTGATATCTTTGTACCATCAATTCCAGCCATATCAGAACATTTCTCAGTATCAATTGATCAAGTTCAATTGATTATATCTGTTTTAATGTGTAGTTTTGCATTCTCTCAATTAATATATGGTCCGGTATCCGCAGCGTACGGCAGAAAACTACCACTTTGTTTTGGTCTAACCATGGTACTCGTTGGTACCGGAATATGCGCTTATGCAAAGTCAATTTCAATGCTAACACTGGGTCACATATTAGAAGGTATCGGCTTGGGCGGTTGCTCACTATTCAGAGCGATGCTAAGAGATTGTTACGATGGCGAAGAACTCAGTCAAAAAAGTGCGTATGCCAACATGCTAACCACTTTGTTTTACCCAGCAGCACCAATGATTGGGGGCTATCTTCAAGTATTCTTTGGGTGGAGAGCTAATTTTGTTTTTTTAAGTTTATTGAGCTTAGCTGCATTGACTATGGTCCTTTCCTCACCGGAAACGAATATGAATCGTAACCCAGATCAACTCAGACCGGAATATATTTCCAGAGTTTATCTGCTATTGCTAACACACAATTCCTTTGTGGGCTACTGCCTATGTATCATGCTTGCTATGATGGGGTATTTTTCATGGATCATGGCCATACCACTCTATGTCATCAAGCATCTCAATCATAGTCCAGATGATGTCGGTGTGATGATGTTAATCATCAGCTCGACAAGTATTCTATTGGGAGGCGCAGTCAATAATCAGCTTATTAGACG
>DCKN01000037.1 GCA_002320385.1 Proteobacteria bacterium UBA1673 | reverse complement strand
CATCATCGGCGAAGATAGGCACCCAACATGACAACAAAACGAATATTAAAAAAGGGTGAAAATGTTTGCGCATAAAAAACTCAGAATAGACTACAGTTAACATTAGTTTAATTATTTTAACAGACATTGTCGACTGTTTTCTGATAAAAATACCTCGACGTGCTTTTGCAATTGGTAAACAAGCAGAATCGATGCGCATATGACTGCGCTATGCACAAACCTTAGCACAATGTCATCGAATAATAAAAGATTCATGAGGTCTCTAAAGCGTATGACCAACAAGACAGCAAGTAGAACATCACGCTGTTTATGGGATCAACAATGACATGATCAGGTTGCAAAGCTACCTCAAAGATGTTTAGGCATGTCGTGGACGATCATCAGAAGAAACTTAACGAATCTATCTGCGAAGATTGATAAATGCAAGGAGAATGGCCAGAGGCAGATTCGAACTGCCGACACGAGGATTTTCAGTCCACTGCTCTACCAACTGAGCTATCTGGCCGGTGGTAGTATTAAACCCTTTTCTAATGATTATTGCAAGTGCTTTGTGGGTATTTAACCTTAGCGGCAGCACAGCAGCTTACGTAACCGAGTCGATCATTTCCTGAAATCGTTTGTCAATGATCGTTACGGGATTGTCGTGATCTTGATCAACAAGTCCCTATGATGCGCCAAAAATAGTATTCCGACGCACACGCAAGCTTCTCATCTGATCAAGCGGCCCCTTAAAATACAGCGTAATCAGCACGTAAGCTCAGGGTTGCATGAGCTATTCCAAACGCTGGATGCTTAACACGCATGACAATTAAGAGAAAAAAGCACGCATGGCCTGTTCAATCATATGACGATCTTTGGGATCCAATGGATTCAAACGATGTTCATTGATCAACTGAGTTTGTTGTTCAAGCCAAAGTTGCCAAGCCTCGAGTGAATAATACTGTTGAATGGTTTGACCAAGTTCTCCAGGATAAGGAGATCTTTGCATGGGCGTATGCCCAGCACCAAGCCGTTTACAGATAAAAGCGTTATCGTTCATAAAGCCTATGCTGTTTGATAAGATGATATCTTAATAGAATTTGCTACAAATCTCCAGCCATCACATACGATGATTGCAATCTTAGCCACACTAAAGCCCTAGGCGTCTGTTCAGTGCGTTAAGCCTGGTAATTACATGAAATAATCGGCTAAGATAAACCTCATTTTCTTACCCGACTGGCTCAATCGCAGTGATCTTTGTCTCATGCAAAGACGTTGAGCGGCGCATATCATATAAAAGACCGCTACACTCTTCGACGATTGTTGTAAGCACTTTTTTCAATTGATCCCGACTATAGTTTTGGAAGCGCGTGTGGTCACTGTGTTGCATGTGCCGCTTGAACGCTGCCCCCAAATGATCGGTGCAGAATGTCTTCCATTGTGAATAACTGGTCCGCTTGGCGTTGTGTGTTGAACATAAGGCAAATAGTGCATCTTGGTGGTGCTGCATAAAATAATGCCAACAAGTAAATTGACGCCGCTTAAGGGTCGAACAATCAGTCATAATATGAATTAAGGTGCCAAGGTCGATTGTCGCACCGTATTGACACAGGGTCGCAAATAAGGAATCGCGTCTACCCATGTGCAAGCGATTACGCTGAGCATCAAAGAAGACGCGACTTTGATGATTGGCACACATGCCAGTTAACAAATTTAAACAACTTAATCCTGAAGCGGTCTCCTTGATATTCATATCAACCTGACGCTTAGCCAGGACACCAATCCCATGAACATCCTGAAGACGCACCAGCGTGTGCAGAGCAGTGGTATTTTGTTGAACAAACAATGGGTGATCATGGTGTTGATACAGCCAAGTCAGCATCGACTGTGAGCGAAACTGTTGTGCAAACTGTTCCGGTGATCGGGATGGGTTTTCATCAGTATACATACAACTGGGTAGCCCGGTTAAGCGCTTGATGATGAGTTGATCTCCAACAGAATAATCAGTATTTTCTGGAGCGATGATACGAGACAATGGTCTCACAACACGGTGACTAATCCAGTCATAAAATTTGTTGGTAGGTCGAGGCATGTTATAAATTTTAAATTGTTACATTAATGATATCATGTTAACAAATAATGTAAATACCGTAGACGGTTTTTGCCAACACCCGGCACCAAGCATCCAGCACTCAGCAACCACTTGTCCACGAGATTATTGAAGAAGAAACGGTCCGCCGATGATAAGACAGGTCGTGTCAATCAAGCGTTAAATAAAACTGGATCGATCAACAGCATGAGCATTATTGATTACGAAAGGCTATCATGGCCTACGAAACCAAAAGTATCAGGGCGAGTAGACAGTATGGGATACCGTGAACACTGTCTAAAAACATCTGTCAAATGATAGCGATCTAAGCTTCAGACAGTGGGTGCAATCAATTTTGATACAAACGCTGAGATAGTCGAATCGACTTTCATACGGTTGAATCAAAAAAACGGATCTGTTAGCTTAACTACAAGAGGGTTGATAAGGATGCTGTATGCAAACCGAAGCGCAAGCGCGCGCTAAGCGCCTGCATTTTGTTCGAGGGCTAAGTGGCTTATCAAGAGACCAGTTGAGTCATCGTTACGGTGTTGCAAAAAGTACCTTACAAAATTGGGAGTCAGGTAGAAATCGACTCACTGAAAGAGGTGCGGTCGCTTTATTGCGTGCTTATCGGGCAGAGGAAATTGAAATCAGCATGGATTGGCTATTGTATGGAATTGGTACAGGGCCGTACCAAAGACCGAAAGGTGCTGACGCGCTAGCAGCGTTAAAACTACCAGATTCATTGCTGCCAATGCGCAAGCAAATCATTGCAGAATTATCAGCACTACGAAAGTTGTATCCTGGTTTAGTCGATTGTCCAGTCACCAACGCTGCGATGCAGCCGCAGTATCCCAACGGATGCTATGTTGCCGGCATTAAGCGATATCAAGCCGAGATCGATCATTTAATCGGACAAGACTGTTTGGTCTATGCATTAGAGACTGGTCTGATATTACGTCGAGTGATGCCCGGAGACAGTGCCGGGCACTTTCATCTTGCCCCGCTCAATTTGTTACCAGAATTTCCAATCATCACAAATTGCCAACCCGCCTTTGCCGCACCTGTCATATGGGTCCAGGCACCCGCATTCCGCTTAGCATAGACAGCGCATTATGTTACAACGGATTCAACGCGTCTGATCAAGTCAATGGCATTGATTTCCCGGCCCTCGGCCACAGCCTTGCGTCCATATTTACTATTAGGTGGGCGATTTCTTGTAATCGAAGACTCCACGAGCGAGGCGATACTAGGCATGCTTATTTGCTCAAGAATGTGCTCAAAATAGGAAAAATCATCGGTAATGATTTGTAGTTTGCCGTTTTCTTCCAAGAGCTTACATGCGGTAGTAATAAAGTCTTGATGCAAAAGCTGTCGTTTTTTATGCCGCTTTTTGGGCCATGGGTCAGGGTGATGAATATCAATCGATTGAAAGCGTATTGTGCCAAAAGAAGCAAGGTGATCAACAGCATCGCCCTCAAGAACATAGCAATTATTCAATTTTTTTTCATCAATAATCTGAAGAACTCGAGCAATTCCAGGCCGATAAATATCAATCCCAATGTGTATGATATCGGAGTTTTCAAGCGCATTCTGTAATAGATGCTCACCCATGCCAAATCCTATTTCCAACGCAAGAGCCTTATTTGAATAGCTATTGAGTACATCAACAAGCGCATCATGGCTCCGTAATAGATGCGGATTACTAATGAGTTGTTCTTTTTGGTTATGACTAAGGCGACCGGATCGACGCTGATAGCTCGTAGCTTTTTTCATGGGTAACCATTCATTTCGTAACAGCAAGATTATACCATCATATCAAGCAAATGCCCAGAAAGATCAGTAATCAATCGTCGGCATTGAATAGGCCTCGAGATGACAGTACATACGACCATGAGCGATTGAGTTTTGTCGATCCTATTGTGGTTTTGGCGGTTTTGTAAATAACAAAAGTCATCGTGGCTATCGTAACTGATTATGAACGCGCCTTGAGCCAAGAATCCGATGGTCTTTTTTCAAGCATAAGCGCGGTATGATTACATAGCCAGATTGATCACTTTGAATCCGATAATCCGAGACGACTGACATTCAACGTTGACCTTGTAAGCGTTGCGCTATCATACATCAGCGCCGTATCAAGAAATCAATAATGCCTGACAGTCATTCATAAACAATTGGCCTTTTTCAGTGATTGACAGATCATCAGGTGTCGCCTCGAGATAGCCTTGGTTGATACAGGGAGCCAGACGCTCACGCAGTTCCTTATCAGAGAGCATGGTTTTTGCCTGTATATCACCCCAAGGAATAGGCGACAAAAGACGCATACGATTGAGCATGTATTCAAATACAAGTGCATCGGGACTAACAATAGATTCATGGACATGTTGCGTAGGATTGGCCTGATAAAGACCAGGGTTTCGATATTTTTGAAAGCGTTTGATACGGCCATTCATGGTAATCTTACTGCTAGCACCATTACCACAACCCAAATAATCGTCAAACTGCCAATAATTGAGATTATGTTGACACTGAAGCATGGGTGTTTGGGCAAAAGCGGAAATCTCATAACGTTCATAACCATGCTGACGCAGTGTTTGAATGCCTTGTTGGTACATCGCAAACTGTAATTCGTCGTCAGGCAAATTGGGGCGATATTTGGCGAAGTATGTATTGGCCTCAATGGTGAGTTCGTACCAGGAAATATGAGGGGGAGCCAAAGTAATGACTTGTTGCAGATCAGCAAGTGATGCCGCTAGTGTTTGTTGTGGCAGTGCATACATTAAATCCACATTCACAGAGCTAAAAGGCAAGGATAGGGCGGTATCAACCGCAAGCAGTGCTTCTTGTGGGTCGTGAGTGCGACCAAGTAGCCGCAATGATTCTTCATGAAAACTCTGCACGCCTATGGATAAACGGTTAATCCCCATTTCGACATAAGCGCGCATTTTTTTGATCTCAAAAGATGAGGGATTCATTTCAAGTGTTATTTCACAGTCACGACTTAGCGTAAAGTGCGATCGAATACAGTCAAGTATACGATTGATAGAGGCTTCAGGAAATAGGCTCGGCGTGCCACCACCAAAAAAAATACTGCGAAGCGGACGACCCAGCGCTAAAGATGCACTATGCCGAATATCTTGGCAAATAGCATCTGTGTACGTCGACATGTGATCCTTGTCCGTTTTCTTGAACGAATTAAAGTCACAATAGGGGCATTTCTCTTGGCACCATGGCAAATGGCAGTAGAGGCTTAGATTAGGATGGGTCATCTGGTCGAATCGTAATTGCGTACAGGAGCCGATCAATCAATTGACCATGATAGAAGCAGTCATTTTGACGAATGCCAACACGCTCGAAGCCAGCTTTCTCAGCAACACGGTGAGAGCCGATATTATCAACTAAGGTATAGGCCAGTATTTTCTTAACATTCAGCATGTGAATACGTGCATATTCAACACAATAAATCGCAGCACATGTGGCAATCCCGTACCCCCAATAGTCAGGGTGGAGCTCATAAGAAATCTCAATGCTTTGATCATGCGCCACCAGGGTATGAAGCCCGGCTGTGCCAATCAGGCGATTATTGTGATAGATGCCCCAATACTTGCCATTGCCCTGCCATTCTTTATCCATCAGGTATTTCATTTCCTTAACAGCATCAGCAAGATTTTTAGGTATGGCTTGCTCTGGCAAAAATGGTACCAGCTTTTCATGGGTGAATAATTCGTAAAAGACCTCATAGTCCTCAGGACGCAATGGTCCTAGCGATGCATGTGAGTGAATTGGCTCCATGTGCGCTGGCAATATCGATATTGCTTTTTATGAAGCATTATTGTAGCATAAAGAGCTCAAATGGGCACGTAAATTCACGCTGTAATCACATTTTTTTACAAACGAAACCTTGATCAACATGGCATCAACAAACCCTAGGCACTTTCATAAAATTCTGGCGATTGAATCCTCATGCGATGAAACATCAGCAGCAGTCTATTGTGCGCAAACAAAAACCATTCAACAAAAAATATATTCTCAGGTTGAGTTGCATCGAGCATACGGTGGTGTTGTGCCAGAGATTGCATCGCGTTCGCACCTTGAAAAACTCTATGGTGTGGTCGAACAGGCCCTTAGTCAAGCTGACTGCACGCTGAAAGATATTGATGCCATTGCCTATACTCGGGGGCCAGGCTTGGTTGGACCGCTACTGATCGGTGCGTGCTATGCTGACGCACTGGCCTATGCGCTACAAGTGCCGCTTGTTCCAGTACATCATTTAGAAGCACATATCACCATTGCATTGCATGAATATCAGGCATTACAATTCCCATTTCTTGCCTTGCTGGTATCTGGCGGCCACACAGAGTTAATACTCGCTGAGTCACTGGGACATTATCGCATTTTAGGCTCAACAATGGATGATGCAGCAGGGGAGGCATTCGATAAGTCAGGAAAAATTATGGGTCTGAATTATCCTGCAGGGCCTGAGATTGCCCAACAGGCAACCACAGTTGATCCTCAAGAACCCGTACCAGAGCTACCAGAACCACTCAAGGGTAAACAAACACTCGATTTTAGTTTTAGTGGATTAAAAACAGCCTTCGCCCGAGCGTGGCAGCTACACAAAAATCAATATTCTCCGGCAGCTTTTGCTTGGGCCATCGAACAAGCAATTGTTGATGCACTGCTCAAACGCGTTGAGCAGGCATTAGACCAACATCCTGATATACCACTGGTTGTAGCGGGCGGTGTGGCGGCCAACCGGTGTCTACGTGAGAAAATCAAGACGTGTATGACAAATCGTAAGCAAAGTGCGTATTTTCCAAGTATGCAATATTGTACTGATAACGCAGGTATGATCGTACATAATGCCTATTTACGGTTAACAAAACTCAGCAAGCCAGAAGTGCTTAAGCAGAAAGTTCAACCCCGTTGGCCAATCGATAGTCTGAATCCATGGTAATGCATCATGATACAACCTTAGCGCTAATATTAAAATAAAACCACGCAAGAATAGCAAAAAGTCATATGAGTGACAGGGTCTGAGCGCACGTATCGCTTACAAAACATAGGTACCACGCAAATAAGCAATTTCCCTGAGTAAAATGACGAGCGAAATAAAATAAGCTTAAAAAGTCAATTATATATGGAGTGGTTGCTCAAGCAGCGCAGTAATGATTGAATGGTTTTAGAGCAAAAAGTAAGACCATCAATGCTTTGGGTTTGGCTTACGGAATAGTTGTTGCGAGATTTGATCAATATTTTTCGCGTGCACTGCAATGATGAGGCTACTGGTCAGTACAACAGCAAAAAATAGGTGAGAGACCTCAGGCACCATTAGGAAAACAAATGGGATCATCATTGATGCTAGTATCGAGCTAAGACCAGCGTTTCTAAATAAAGCCAGAATTGAAAACCACACCAAGCCGTACGCCCCGCCACACAAGACATTGATAGCAAGTAAGACACCAGAATAGGTTGCCGCACCCTTTCCACCAGAAAAATTGTGGAACAACGGGAATAAATGACCGACAACAGCAAACATGCCACAAAAATAAGCAAGTTGTAAAGAAAATCCCAATCCCAATGCTAGGCTAGTGGCAACAGAGCCTTTTAAAATATCCATCACAAAAGTCATAGCAGTGGCAAATTTGTGATTACTGCGTGATATATTGGTCGTGCCGGGATTCATCGAGCCGTAACTTCTTGGGTCGGGAAGATCAAACAATCGTGCAACCCAAATCGCACTCATCGTGCCGCCAACTAAGTAAGCAAGCACAAGGAGCGGTATGGCAATCAAGATGTCACTAACAAGCTTTTCCATAACGCAATTATCTTAAAATACTTTATGTTACAATAACTCATGGTTGATCGCCAGGAAAATAACGGATTTTGATCAAAAAGAACTGAAATTTATTGCCGCAGATAGAGATAAGACAAAATAGGAAATTTTACTGTATCTTTTATCGATCAATCCAGAATTAAAGATGGAAAAAGAGTGGTGACACGATAGCGGGTAAATAAGTGAAATTTTATTCATTGATACAGAGATATATCGCAATAATATTTGTGACAAAAAATTATTTTTGATCTATATACACACCATATACAAGACCGTTACTGCTATGGAACATTATTTTGTCATATCGCTGTTAAGTGCCATCGCCATTGCTGCCAGCTATGTAGACCACCACGCAAGAGAAGAAGAGCTTTTGGCTTTTCTAAGAGATGGTGAACCATATTACAGAGGTAAGGAAGAAATCAAAGCACTCCCTGAACCTTTCAGAGAGATATTGTGCAGTCCGGATATTGGAGCTGAGACTAAAATGATCGGCAATCAGGATCTATCGGATGTGATCTATAATTATGAAGATATTTCCAATGAAATTATTGAAGGTGAGCCAACAATCAGTATCCAAGAACTATTGGAAAGGCAAAGTAAGAACATAGAAAAATTTAATTCAGATGATATCACTCCCTCGAATGGTGAAGAGATCTACAAAGCGCTATTTTATACGCAATTATTATTAGTGCCTTATCTAAAGCTCAAAGATCCAAAAAAACTAAAAATGGGTAAAATGAGTGCCACACAGTTGGAAACATTCAAGAACAATCTGACGATGTTTGATGATAAGTTGAGAGACCATCAAGATATGATGCTAAAATTGATAAATAATGATAATCAGAATCTTGAAACCCAATTAGTCCGTCAATATATCGACAGTATTGATTCTATAAATATGGGAAAAGATGAACCATCACCCATCAGAAACCTTCTCAATGCGTACGGGCTGGATACATTAGAGAATAAGATAAATGATAAACAAGTGTATCAATGTGATGACGTTCTCGCTTTAAAGTATCACAATTGGCATGAAATCGCCAATGCGCTACAAAACAATTTGATCGATGGGGATGGTAATGTAAAAGCTGTTGAAAAAAGGACCATAGGATTGTCGAAAAAAGCAACTGATAAGTCTATGGATGCTCAGCAGAGAGTGAACGAGGTATCACCAGATCAAGAGAATCGACCAGAAAATTCATGGGTAAATAAGGTAAAAAACGATCTAGAAAATAGAGTGACTAGTTATGAAGCACGTTTAGATCATCCAAATCATGATGATAAGCGTGAACCCGAGCAAGGAAGCCTCCCATCAAGACCAAACAGCACCCGATAGTCATGACGTTACCAACAATACTATAAAGAACGATCAGATGGGCTGACGGAGTGAGCAACGTGTATCATTCGATTTTAAGATAGCCTAGAGACACAAACCATTTTTCAATTGTTCGCTCATAAAATGCTGATCGAAAAAGCGCATAGATAAAAATTTTTGTTGAAAATACGATTATTAATGCTAGAATCAACAGAGTTGATAATGATTAGGAAAATATTATGACTAAACTATCTGTCGTGATAACAGGTGGATTGCATGGCATTGGCGCTGAGATTGTTGAGCGTTTTGCCCAGGAGCAATGCCACATTGCCATTATTGCAAATGCCAAGAACGTGGATATGGAAAAAATCATGGCATTATTTTCCCAATATCGTAAAATGGGCAGTGATGTGCGTATCATACCAACCGACATCATGGACGAAGCGCAGGTGCAAGATGCGATTAGCAAAGCTGCTGCTTCAGCTGATGGTGTGATAGACATCTGTATCAACGCGGCACTGATTTCCCAAGCAATGAGCTACGAAGATACAACACCGGATAAGCTCGATTTATTTTATAAGATCAATGCACGAAGTAGCTATGTGCTCATGCGAGCAAGTCAAGCATATCTAAGAAAATCGCACAACCCTCATGTGCTAAATATTGCGCCACCAATCAATCTTGATCCCAAAGTCATGGGATACAGAACTGCCTACACAGCAACCCAATATCTTCGTAGCATGCTTACCATCAGCATCGCAAACTCCGAAGCATGGAAAGGGATTGCCTGTAACGCATTATGGCCAGTCGCCCCATTTAATGACGGAGGTAATCTTGGAATTTACCAATCACACATAGATACACTGAATAATCTAAAGTCTGTCAAATTGTTTAGCGAGGCAGCATACGGTATCGTCACTCAGCCCAGTGATCGATTCAACGGAGAGTTTTTCTACGACGAAGAAGTACTCGAGATGCTAAATGTACCACTGGATCAGTTTTCACAAACGCAACATAATACACAACGAAAGCATGAATCCCACAGTGAGGAAAAGAACGATCAGAAAGAGATCAATTATAACCGAAAACTTGCCTCGCAAAGCGTTTACGATGATGCGCTGGTGGATTAAAGCGTCTCACGACTATGCCTAAAATAGACACTTAGCGACTGAGTCACGCATCACCCTTATGACTGGGCACCACGCTGTGAAGACAAAAACACACTGCGAAAATGACACGCGCTCACAAGTCATACGCTTCACAATAGTTCAACATCGTGCTAGGCGCCATGCAGACCCCACAGATAAAACATAACGCATAGATTCCCTTTGTCGGTACAAAAAGACATAATTCGAAACGATGGCACCTAAGACAAGTAACGAACAGCCTCAAATAACAAAATTAATGAGCTTGTTTTTAACATATATCGTTTTCTTAATCGTTGCATGTTTCTCAAGTTGGGATTTAGCTAATGCATCAGACTGTATCGCTTCGATCACATCCTGCTCCGTTGCGTTTGATTTTGCTGCAATCATAGCTTTCTTTTTACCGTTAAATTGGACAACGATCGAGACCTGATCTTCAAGGGCAAGTATCTTCGGTTCAGCCACTGGCCACTCAGATGTCTCGATAGTTTTTCCAAAACCACAATGCACCCATAGATAATGCGTGATATGTGGCGTGATGGGATTGAGTACGCGCAAAAGTAGCGACAGACCATGTTGTATAAGCGCGTTATTTCGCTGAAAATCATCAATTTTCGTCAAATGCTGGAATAGTTTCATCGCACCTGAAGCAACAGTATTAAGATGAATAGCATTGGCGTCACGATTGATAAGTGCCAGTTCTTTATGCATATCGATCAGTATGCGTTTGTCCAAAGCAGTCAACGAATCGGTGTCCAACGGGACAGACGGTTGCAATAAAGAAAGATGTTCGTTCGCAAATGTCCATATACGTTTTAAAAAGCGGAAACAGCCTTCCACAGCGCCATCTGACCAATCAAGATCCTGGGTTGGTGGGGCGGCAAAAATCATAAATAAGCGAATCGTATCGGCGCCATACTGATCAATAAGATCATTGGGTGAAATCACATTTCCCTTAGACTTAGACATTTTTGCACCATCTTTAAGAACCATGCCCTGAGACAGTAAGCGTTTAAATGGCTCATCAACACTTGATAAGTTAAGATCCTTCAGGACTTTTTGAATAAACCGTGCATAAAGAAGGTGTAAAATGGCATGCTCAATACCGCCGATATACAAATCAACGCCAAGCCATTGATCATTTCGTTTACTGGTAATGCCTCCCTGACCTTGGCTGATGAAATAGTGGTAATACCATGAGGAATCAAAAAATGTATCAAATGTATCGGTTTCTCGACGAGCAAGTTTACCACATTGAGGGCATGTGCATTGGTAGAAGTCATCACAGTTTTTCAGCAGCGGTTCACCATAAGCATATTGAATATCAATTGGTAAGCGGACTGGAAGATTCTCAGATTTTTCAGGAACAACGCCACAGTCATCACAGTAGATCACTGGGATTGGAACGCCCCAATATCGCTGACGCGAAATGCCCCAATCACGTAATCGAAAAGTCGTCGTCGCCTCACCATGCCCAGCATCTGCCAGCGCCTGAATGATATTTGTCACTGCTGCTTCTTGATCAAGTCCTGTAAACTGTTGTGCGTTAATCAGTGTTGGTTTATCTAAGTTATGGTCATAAACAGTGACAATAGGAAGTTGATACTTGTCAGCAAACTCAGCATCCCGCTCATCTTCAGCTGGTACCGCCATGATGGCACCAGTGCCATAGCTCATAAGTATATAATTGGCAATCCACACTGGGATTTCCTCACCATTGATGGGGTTAATCGCGATCAATGGAGTCAAAACGCCTTTTTTTTCTGCTGTCGCAATATCAGCTTCTGCGGTTGATTGTTGCTTGCAAGTATTGATAAATTCTTGAATTATTTCGTCATTTTCTGCGCATGCAATTGCCAACGGATGATCAGGTGCAATGGCCATAAATGTCGCGCCAAACAGGGTATCAGGACGGGTTGTAAAAACCTCAAGACGATCAGATCGCGATTTTAATTTAAAAAATACATTAGCGCCATGCGACTTTCCGATCCAATTTCTCTGCATGATTTTTACGGCATCCGGCCATTCATCAAGATTTTCAAGATCATCTGAAAGTCGTTCTGCATAATCAGTTATCTTACAGAACCACTGCGGAATATTTTTTTGCTCGACAAGCGCATTTGAGCGCCAGCCACGACCATTAACAACTTGCTCGTTCGCCAGAACGGTTTGATCAACTGGGTCCCAATTTACAATCGATGCCTTTCGATAAACCAAACCTCGCTCAAGCATCTGTATAAAAAGCCATTGCTGCCATCGATAATAATCTTCGTCACAGGTCGCAAACTCTCTGTTCCAATCATAGGCAAAACCAATTTGCTTGAGCTCATGTCCCATACTTGCGATATTCTCTCGAGTCCATTCGGCCGGGTGGCGTTTGCCCTTAATCGCTGCATTCTCAGCTGGTAATCCAAAACTATCCCAGCCCATTGGTTGCAGCACATTGTATCCTTGCATTTTTTTGATACGCGTCATCACATCACCAATTGTATAATTACGCACATGCCCCATATGAATATTGCCACTGGTATAGGGAAACATACTCAAACAATAGAAGTTTTTTGATCTGGGCGCATCAGCAAGATGGTCTATTTTGAACGCTTGTGTGGTGTCCCAGTACTTTTGTGCTTCTTTTTCAATTATTTTTGGTTGATAAGAGTCGATCATAAAACCTAACAAATGAACTGTGAGGCCATTATAACAGGTTTAATCATCGCATCAAAATGTTTATGAGACGTTACAGATTGTAAATGCCAATCGTCATGAGGTCAAAAAGCATTGAAGCACGTACCCGCTAAGATTATGTATTGCAGTAAGGTCAACCCTCGTTGCGTATTTTGAAGAGTCATGGTGAAAAAGACAACTTATGGCTTCTTAGCGACACCATCAATAGATACGAGAAGAGAGAGAATTTGCTTCTCATTGGCTGCATGAATTTTGATTTGTATGCCATGCAAGGACAGCTGTGTTCCTTGTTCTGGTATGTAGCCCAAATGACCTAGAATAATTCCGCCAATGGTATCTGTATTTTCACGAGATAATTGCGTCCCAAAAGTTTCGTTAAAGTCTTCAATAGTTAATGTCGCTTGCACAATAAAATGGGAATCATCAACACGTCTTATCCCATCTGTATCATCCTGGTGATCATGCTCATCTTCGATATCACCGGTAATTTGTTCAATGATATCTTCTATGGTGACAAGGCCAGCGTGATCACCGTATTCGTCAACGACGATAGCCATATGCTGATGTTTACTTTGGAATTCGTTTAATAAGTTATCCAAACGTTTACTCTCGGGTATGAAAAATGCTTTACGCAGTAAATGCTTAATGGACTTTTTTTGTTGATGGATAACAAGATCTTTAGCAAAAACAATACCAATCACCTTGCGTTGATCAGAGTCTAAAACGGGGAATCTTGAGTGACCCGAGTCCGCAACGAGTCGACGGATCTCACTAACAGGTTGGTCGATACAAATGAGTGTCATATTCGCTCTTGATACCATGATATCCTTGACACGAATATGATCAAGGTCGATCAATCGACAAATTTTTGTCATCAAGTCATGACGAATCACTTTCTGTGTATACAAGCGCGAGCAAAGTGCCTTGAGATCGTCAGGCGTCTTAGGTGTCTCAAACCACGAGAATACTTTAGACCATGCGCTAAACAAAGATGATGACTGCTTACCCATAATCAATGCTTATCCTTTTCATAGGCTGTGATGATTTTTTGGATCAGTCTATGGCGAACCACGTGATTATTTTTAAAGCTAAGATGAGCAATATCAGGAATATCCGTTAATATTCGTTTTGCGTGCACCAAACCTGATAATTGAGGTTTTGGTAAATCAATTTGACTAATATCACCAGTTATAACAAGTTTACTGTTATGACCAATACGTGTGAGTATCATTTTCATTTGCTCAATCGTTGTATTTTGACCCTCATCGAGAATAATAAACGCATTTGCAAGCGTACGCCCACGCATGAATGCAAGCGGAGCGATTTCAATTACGTGCTCATTTTGCAGTTTTTTGCTTTTTTCATAGGAAATAAGTGTCTGTAATGAGTCGTAAAATGGCTGTATATAAGGGTTAAACTTTTCATTGATATCCCCCGGCAAAAACCCAATGCTTTCTCCGGCATTCACCGCAGGTCTAACTAATATGATTTTTTTTATCTCATGTTGATACAACGCCTCGAGCGCAGCTGCAACTGCAAGAAATGTTTTTCCGGTACCTGCTGGGCCATATGCAAATGTAACAGTATGCTGTTGAATTGCATCAACATATTCTATCTGCTTGGCATTTTGTAATTGTATTTTTCGCTCAGCCAATACAATTTGTCGACTGGAAACTGCACTTTGACTGTCGGTGGTTTCTCCAATACGCAATAGAAGCGCATGAACTTCCTCAATAGAGAGCTGCTGTGTCTCTTTAACAATATCATAGAGCTCAAGTAGCGCACGAGCAGTATTAGATTGTGCATCCTTTGATCCGATGATCGAGAACTGATGATCTCGATGATTTATTTTTACATGAAAATGATTTTCCAATGCTGTAAGGTATTCATCGCAGACACCACACAATATCTTGATTTTTTCCGGGTCATGCGGTAGCAGTTTGATTTTTTGCTTTGCGCCAGCTGTGGACAAAATAAGGCTCCAAATAAAATAAAGTATAGCACTGTTGATGAGTTTTGTGTGGATTTATTGGTCAGAACATCAATTTCAATCTCATGTAATAGGCATATTGTATACACACTGCCAAAATAAGATCCGAAGATAGCGATTATGATGCGTGTAGACTAAAGTCCTACCATTAGGTTGCCGCTGCCAATGACTGTCTATCAGTAGAGTGGTTGGCTTGTGCTTGATCGGCGCCAGAGACAAGCCGACCCCTAAGACTATTTTGACATTTCTCCGTGATGGTAACATGTACAATTTGACCAAGAAAACTGGCATCACCAGGAAAGTTAACGATACGATTATTTTCGGTTCGGCCAGAAAGCTGACGATTGCTCTTTTTTGACATCCCCTCAACAAGTACTGTTACCGTCTGTCCAACCATAGACAGAGCGATTTGGTCAGCATAGTATTTCAACCGCGTCTGTAAGCGCGCAAGGCGTGATTTTTTTTCTTCAAGCGGAACCTCATCAACAAGCTCACTAGCAGGCGTTCCCGGCCTCGGGCTATAAATAAAGCTAAATGATGAGTCAAATTTTACCCGATCAACTAAGGCCATCGTTTGTTGAAAATCATCTTCGGTTTCACCAGGAAACCCGACAATGATATCAGTTGAGATAGGCAAGCCGGGCCGCTTGCATCGGAGCTGGTCAATGATTTCAAGATATTTTTCAATTGTATAATCACGTTTCATATTCTTGAGAATACGATTACTACCGCTCTGTACAGGTAAATGGAGGTGGTTACACAACTTAGTGTTTCGAGCATCATAGGCATCAATAAGCGTATCATCGAAAGCTTGTGGATGTGATGTCGTGAATCGAATACGCTCAATGCCCGGTATCTGACTGATCGTCTGTATTAATAGCGCTAGGTTGCCATCAATCGTTTCGTCAATCTTGCCGTAATAGTCGTTGACATTTTGACCAAGAAGTACAATTTCTCTTGCTCCAGTGCGCGCTAAATGCTTAGCCTCTTCAATCACGTTTTTGAAATCGCGACTAATCTCTTCTCCGCGGGTGTAGGGGACAATACAGTAGCTACAGAACTTGTTGCAACCTTCCATGATAGTCAAAAAAGATGATACTGCGCTCTCGGTATTCTGCGGTAGATGATCAAATTTTTCTATTGCAGGAAAACTAACGTCGATTTGACGCTTTTTAGATGATTTACACTGACGGTATAAATCGCCTAAACGATGGATTGTTTGTGGCCCAATCACAATTTTTACAAACGGCGCACGTTTAAAAATCTCATCAGCCTCTTGAGAAGCAACACAACCAGCAACTGCGATGACAACATCATCTTTACACTTGATTTCTTTACGCCATCTTCCTAACTCAGAAAAAACCTTCTCCTGTGCTTTCTCACGAATTGAACAGGTGTTGAGAATAATTAAGTCGGCATCTTGAACACTTGTGCATGGAGACATTTGGCACTGCTCCTGCAATAGGTTGCCCATCTTGTTGGAATCCTCCTCATTCATTTGGCAACCATGCGTTTTGATATAATACAATCCAGCTGTATTCGTTGTCTGCTGTGTGCTAGCTGTTGTCATTGTCATACTGAGTTTCCTTAAGTATATAAATGAATATGAAGTTTATGAACAAAAGCAACGGAATAATAGCGAGCGCATTGCGCCAGCTAGCAAGGCTGTAAACACTGCGCGACACTTGTATCAGCTGTCTGCCGATATAAGGCTGGAGCAGACTACTTAAATTAACAATAAAGTTTGTTGCAGCCACAGCTGTCGCGGTTAGGTGAATATCAACTTCACGTGTGGCGTAAACAAATACTAATGGTTGAGCAGAAACCCCCGCGCCGACAAGAAACATGAGAAGCATCGCTGATAAAACACTATTGTGCGCACTGAATATTACCATGATCATCCCAACAAGTGATAAAAAATTACCTAATAGTAGTAACGATTTCATATGCTGTATTCTAGTGGCAACCCAGCCAATAATTGGAGCAAACACACAAGTGCCCCAAAACAGCATACTGGCAATATTGCCACTGGTGATCTTGTCAATGGCCAAGTCATGGGCAAAAAATGGTATTGCCCAGGTCACGAATAATTGAATTGGCGAGAACATCGCAAGGCCGATCAATCCTGCAACCCAAATTTGTTGTCGACTGAGAACAGTTTTAATATCCTTGAGTATAAGGAGCAGATCAAAAGGTTCATCATGTTGCTCTCCATCGCGAACGAACAAAACAGACAAAATGATGAGAAGAACAGCAACACTGCAAATCACTGAGTAGAAATACAATTGGTCATAGTCGTTGAACATCGGCACAATGGATTCTGAAAAAATACCACCCAGCATACCGAAAGTTGTGGTAAGGCCAGATAAAAACGGGTAAGCGCGTTTCGGTAACCATTCACTGGCGATTTTTAGAACACTGACGAATGCAAACGCAGAGCCAAAACCAATCAACAAACGCGCAAGCAGGTACCAATAATAGTCCCTAGTCACCGCTGAAATAATACTTCCCAACAAACATAACCCAATGACCGATGGTAAGATTTTCTTGGGGCCGTATTCGTCAAGTATTGGCCCGCAAAACAGTTGCATTGGGATGTAGGTTGAATAAAAGCTCAATTCAACGAAACCGAACTGCTCCGTGGTAATATCCAGTCGGTCGATGATGTTATCCATCATAATAGAGGGAATCAACTTCAGTATGAAATCATAAAAATAAAAAGACACGGCAATGGCATACATGATCCAGCCTTGTCTGACTTTAAGCTTGTCCATTGATCCTCGCATCGATAAGTTAAAGCATCTATGATACCTTTTTCGAGACAAAATAGCTAGGGTTTATCATCCAGTAGCGACTTGAGGGTAGTTTGTAGCATCTGATTCGCTATTTTAGGATTAACTTTGCCTTGGCCTTTTTTCATGACCTGTCCAACAAAAAAGCCTGCAAGTTTACCATTCCCCTGTTTGTATTGCTCCAGTTGCGATGGATTTTCACTTAAGACTTGATCAATCATGGCTTGAATAATACTCTGATCAGAAATCTCTTCTAAGCCTTCCTCACGAATAATAGTCTGTGGGTCTTTGCCAGTATCCCACATTTTCTCAAAAACAAGTTTTGCATTATTATTTGAAATTGTTTGATCATCTATCATTGATAGCAGAGTGGCAACAGCCTTAAAACCTACCTTGGACTGCGAAAGCGAGCAGTTTGTTTTATTCACAGCGCCAGCAATCGGCCCTAATATCCAGTTAGCCAAGGTCTTCGCTGTACAAGTTTTCAACGCAATAATTTGGTCAAAAAGCGTTGCAAATCCTTTGTCCTGGCTAATAATACCAGCATCATAATCACTCAGCTGGTACATATCAAGATAACGCTGTTTCTTATCGCTAGGTGACTCAGGCATTTGTTGCCGTATAGCCTCAATCGTAGCCTCATCAATGTCTATGTAGGGAATATCAGGATCTTTATGATAGCGGTAATCATGGGCATCTTCTTTGCCACGCATGAAGATGGTTGTTCCTGAAGCCTCGTCAAATAAGCGTGTTTCTTGTTGAATAACACCGCCTGATTCAAGAATTTCCGCTTGTCTGAGAATCTCATAGTTCAACGCTTTCTCAACAAATTTGAACGAGTTTATATTTTTTATTTCAACCTTGGTACCAAAAGGTGCTGTCTCACTTTCTCGAATGGAAACGTTAACGTCTACACGCATTGATCCTTCTTGCATATTACCGTCGCAAATCTCCAGAAACACGATGAGCTTATGCAGCGCCTTGATATAGGCAACAGCTTCTTGCGGTGAGCGCATCTCAGGTTGCGAGACAATCTCCAGGAGCGGCATGCCAGCTCGGTTCAGGTCAATACCTGTGTGAGTTTTGCTGTAGTCGTGGTTGCTTTTACCAGCATCTTCCTCAAGATGGCTATGATGAATATGAATGCGCTTGGCTTCACCGTCAACGTTTATATCTACGTAACCACCTTGTAAGATTGGACGGTAATGTTGGGTGATTTGATAGCCTTTAGGTAAATCAGGATAATAATAGTTCTTACGGTCAAAGCTGATACGATTTTGTACTTCCGAATGCGTTGCCAGACCAAAGCGAATCGCCTGGTGAACAGCTTCCCTGTTAAGTACAGGAAGTGTTCCTGGTAGCGCACAGTCAACATAATTAGCTTGGTCGTTGGGAGAGGCACCATACAATGTTGATGACTCAGAGAATAGTTTCGTTTTTGTTGTAAGTTGCGCGTGTACCTCAAGGCCAATCACAACATGCCATCGTTTACCCATGACTACTCCTTAGTTACGCAAATTGCTCTGGAATACGTGTGTGCCAATCAGTGATGGTTTGGAACTGATGCGCACAGTTGAGAATCCTTTTTTCTTGCCATCTCGGACCAATGATCTGCATACCAACTGGCATTTGATGCGCAAACCCGACTGGCATACTCAAAGCTGGAAGCTCAGCGAGATTAACAGGTATCGTAAAGACATCTTGTTGATACATTTTGATCGGATCGTTACAGAATTGGTCTATTTTAAAAGCGACCGAAGGCGTGGTTGGCGCCAAAATGATGTCTACTTTTTGCCAGGCTTCGTCAAAATCATGACGAATTAGGTTGCGGATATTCTGTGCTTTTGAGTAATAATCATTGCTGTAGCCACTGCTCAATGCATAAGTGCCCATCACAATGCGTCGCTTAACTTCATTACCAAAAGCTTCTGAGCGAGACGCACTGTACATACTATCGATATCACGGCTATTCGGGCTGCGATATCCATAGATATTACCATCAAATCGCGCAAGATTCGATGATGCCTCACAAGGCGCAATCGTGTAGTAAGCCGAGATACAATGTTTTACATCAGGCAATGAAATTTCAACACATTCAACCCCGAGCTTTTTGAATTCATCAATTGCCGCTTGCATGCATTTTTCAATGTCAGCATCGGCAAAATGATCAAAATATTCTTTTGGCAGGCCAACCCTTAGTCCTTTGAGTGAATCATTGAGATTGGTGGTGTAGTCATAGTCTTGCTGCCGGACACTTGTCATGTCATGAGCAGGATCGTAGCTTGCCATCTGTGATAATAATAATGCGCAGTCTTCTGCACTACATGCCATGGGACCAGCTTGATCTAGGCTTGAAGCAAACGCCACCACCCCATACCGTGAAATGACACCATAACTTGGCTTAATACCAGTGATGCCACAAAATGCAGAGGGTTGACGTATAGACCCACCAGTATCTGTGCCAGTGACAGCAGGGGTAAGGCGTGCTGCAATCGCAGCAGCGCTACCACCAGATGAGCCACCTGGTACACGACTGAGATCCCAAGGGTTCTTGGTTGGTCCGTAGAAACTGTTTTCATTGGATCCACCCATCGCAAACTCATCCATATTACATTTTCCAAACATCACCATGCCTGCATCTCGACAGTTCTTGATGATCGTGGCATCAAATGGGGATTGATAACCTTGCAATGCCTTAGAGGCACAAGTGGTGGGTTCAGAGACCGTACAGAAAATATCTTTGTTCATTAGGGGGATGCCAGCAAGTACAGATAAACCTTGATCGTCTTGGGAGCGACGCTGATCAACAGAATCAGCAGCTTTGAGACAGCGCTCACGGTCGATATGAACAACGGCGTTGATGGCGTCATTGTACTGGTCTATTCGATCGATGTAGTGCTGCGTTAGCTCTCTGGAAGAAATAGTTTTATCTTTCAGAAGTTCAGAGAGCGCTTTGAGTGTCTTCGTATGCATTTAATCCTCGGATTTTAGTACCTTTGGGACAGTAAAAAAGCCAGTGCTTTGGTCATAGTACGGGTAGGTACTTGACAGATTTTTGGGCGTTGTGGCACATGTCTCAGTGTTTTCACGTAGGCACTGATAAGTCGTTTTGTTAAAATCTGATTGCTTGGTGGGGCAGACCTCGATGTTATCCATATTGATGAACAGTTCAATCATGCTACCAAGGCTTGATGTAAGGGCAGCATTCTCGTCAGGCGTAAACTTTAGACCAGAAGATTTCGCAATGAGGTCAATGGCTTCGTTATCAATTGATTTTGGCATACTGAGGCGATGATTTGGTTCCGTAGCACCTATCATATTGATTAAAATGCTTGTGTCAAGAATTTTTTTAAGGTAACGTAATAGACAAGAAAATTTTCTAGGTATAATTATGTCGATTACACGATTGAGATCTATGTTTGACTCATTCACACAAAAATATTCCATCGATTTAGGCACAGCAAACACGCTGGTTGCCAATCCTAACGGAGAGGTTATTCTTAACGAGCCGTCTATAGTGGCAGTAAGCAATGCCCAAACCAACCCCAAAGATATGATATGTGTCGTTGGCAGTGAGGCGAAGCGCATGGTTGGCAAAACACCAGGCCGTATCAAGACGGTACGCCCTCTACGAGAAGGGGTAATCGCTGATTTTCATTTAACAGAGCGAATGCTGCATCACTTCATTTCATCGGTACACAGCAATTCAATATTCAAGCCTCGCCCCATCGTCGTAATCTGCGTTCCGTGTGGGTCAACGCAAGTTGAGAGGCGCGCAATCAAAGAATCGGCTTACGGTGCAGGTGCGCGTTATGTTCGATGTATTGATGAGCCGCTTGCAGCAGCACTTGGCGCAAATTTGCCGATCGACGGACCAAGCGGCAATATGATTGTTGACATCGGTGGTGGAACCACTGAAATTGCAATCATTTCACTCAATGGTATTGTCTATGCGCAGTCAGTGAGAATTGGCGGTGATGCATTTGACGAAGCAATCATTACTTACGTGCGTCGTCGTTACGGCTGTCTTATTGGCGAAGCAACCGCAGAAAATATCAAGCTTAAAATTGCAACGGCATACCCAACGGGTGACGACTTAGAAATGGAAATCAGCGGTAGACTCATATCAGAAGGGGTGCCCAGAAGCTTCGTGTTACGAAGCAGTGAAGTGCTTGAGGCGCTCTCAGAGCCGCTATCAGGTATCATCAGCGCTATTCGTACAGCACTGGAGCAGGTGCCACCTGAATTGTCAGCAGATATCAATCATCGAGGTATGGTATTGAGTGGCGGTGGCGCACTGTTAAATAATATTGATCGATTAATTGCTGAAGAAGTGGGCTTGCCAGTTGTTATTGCTGACAATCCGAAAACATGTGTGGTGAGAGGTGGAGCAAAGCTACTGAATGTCTTCGATCAAGTTGCTTTGGATCTATTGACCGAGGATTAGGTGTCGATTGAGAGCAATGAGACAATATCAGAATGAAGTATTTCCAGCCCACTATGTGGTTTATTTAGTATTGATCATTGGATGCTGTAGCTTTGAGTATCTTTCTGGTGGGCTTGTTCATAATGGCATGCAAGCACTTAGAAAGCAGGTAATTTCGCGTTTCGATCACGTGCACAAGCATTACAGTTCTAAAGCTTTTCAAGCAAAATTGCTCGCAGCGCTTGAAGCGTCAAACAATGATCTATCACTCGAAAACCACCGACTTAGACAATACATTATGGATTTAGAGTCGCTCAAGCAAGAGAATAAACAGCTAAAAGCTTCAATCGGGCATGCGCATCCAGATCAGCACAATATCATTGCAAGACTTGAGCGTGTATACAATTATCCATCTGCGCGACTGTTATATGTCAGAACACCTGATCACAAAGCAAAGCCTGGAATGCTAGTGATAAATAACCGAGGTATGCTGATCGGTCGAGTACGAGCAGTGACGGGCCAGACAGCTCAAGTTCTATTAGCGCAAGACAAACGAAGCGCAATCCCAGTTGTTGTCGGTAAGTCTAAAAGCAGCGCTATCGCGGTGGGTGTGGGTGCTGAGATTGAGCTTATCCATATTCCGATCGATGCTCAAGTGCGTAAAGGTGACCAAGTCAAAGTGCCGTCTACGACCAAAGAAGGCTTAAAATATTATGCTTTTGGAGAAGTTGAGAGTGTGCAAGCAACGCCGGATAAAACTTTTCTGATCGCAAAAATTAAGCACAGAGACACGCTGAAAGACATCGAATGGTTAGTACTTATTTAAAGAATAATACCAGCAACATTCTGGTATGCATCGAAGTGCTAACGGAAACAGCCTTAGCACTCATAATCTTCTCTGCATTCTGCTGCTGGCAGAGCGTGATCAGTGGTAACTACGATTTCTATTTCTATTTGATTTACTTTGTGAGTGTGTGGTCGATTCAGCAATTGATAACGAGTGATGACTACAGTGTTTTTTTATTGGCATCGTCGCTATTTTACGATAGTTGTTTCGGTTTTTATTTTGCCTATTACACGCTAGGATTATTGGTATACGCGACATGGATTCGAGGATGGATCTATAGCTATGTTATTGATGGCATCAACCAAATTTTCTTCATGGTCGGGTATTTGGTGTTTTTATATATCTGTTCTTGGGGTGTGATGGGCGTGATGGATTGCTATCAAAGTGCGATGCAGCCATGGGTCATCAAGAGCTTAGCGCAAACAATCCAGTAGAGCGCTCTGGCGATAATGCCCCATAACGGTTAGTTCGGGTCATACTCGTCCAGTCATGTCAACACTGAGAATCAAGGAAAGAGCCCACTACGCGCAATATCTTCATGTTCAAGTAGTCAGAGAGTAGGGCCATTGATAGTCGCAAACGCATCATGCACAATCTGCTCTGTGAAACTGATAAGTGTCGATACGCTTGTTACGTTCGGTCACTTGGCCAAATAACTGGCCACATGCAGCGTTGATATCGTCTCCACGTGTTTTTCTTACAGTAGTGACGATGCCACTTTGATTAAGTCGTCGTTTAAAGGCTTCGATACGCTCGGATGAACTAGAGGCAAGCGCCAGCTCTGGAACCGGATTGTATGGAATAAGGTTTACTTTCGCTTTACGAGATGCAAGTAACTTAGCAAGTTTATTGGCATCTTGAGGTCGGTCATTGATATCTTTCAGCATCACATACTCATACGTAATTGGTCGATTGGTTGCTTGAGTGTAAGCATCACAGGCTTCAATCAGTTTTTTCAGCGGATGCTTCCGATTGATTGGAACAATCTGATCTCGAACATCGTTATCAGCAGCGTGAATAGATATGGCAAGTGCGGCTTTACAGTCGGTTGTCAGTCGTCGAATCGCGGGAATAATACCCGATGTACTGACGGTAACCCGATATTTTGACAGTCCAAAGGCAAGATCATCAAGCAAGATATCAACCGCTCGAAAAACATTTTCTACATTAAGTAGTGGTTCACCCATCCCCATAAAAACAATATTGGTGATTTTAGGTTGATCTGGGGCAATAATTGCAAGCCGTTCTTTAGCAGCATAAACCTGGGAAATAATCTCTGCAGTGCTGAGATTACGTAAAAAACCCGCAAGGCCAGTTGCACAAAATTGACATGCAAGCGCACAGCCGATTTGCGAAGATATACACAGTGTCGCGCGCCGAGACTCTGGAATATAAACAGTTTCGACAGCATTTTTACTATCCATGCTAAACAACCATTTAACCGTCCCGCAACCACTGATATGCTCCGATTGGGCAATTGGCAATGCTGTGACAAATTGTCCAGCCAGTTCAGAGCGTAGGGCTTTCGGCAGATTTTCCATGGCGGAAAAATCAGTGACATCTTGATGATAAATCCAACGCATGATTTGCTCTGCGCGGAAACGTTGATGCCCGAGCTCAACGAGCACATCGCCAAGCTCTGATCGGCTGTAATTGAAAATACTGGGCATTATTTCAAGATTTCAGGGAAAAACTGTTCTATCTCTATCTTTGCGTTGGCTTCGCTATCAGATCCATGTACAGAATTCTCGCCAATAGATAATGAAATATCATGCCTAATTGTACCTGCCTTGGCATCATCTGGATTAGTTGCGCCCATGATATCACGATTCGCTTGAATGGCATCTTCACCCTCTAAAACCATAATGACTACTTTGTCAGAGCTAATGAAGTCAACCAGTTCACCAAAAAAAGGACGCTCTTTATGAATCGCATAAAAAGTTTCTGCCTCACTCTTGGAGAGTTGTTTCATTTGCATCGCAACGATTTTCAAGCCAGCACCCTCAAAGCGAGAAATGATATTTCCAATAAAGTCTCTCTGCACAGCATCAGGCTTGATAATTGATAAAGTTTGTTGAACGTCTTGCGTCATAGCGTATCCTCATTGTTGAAAAGAAAACGCTATTCTACCATATGAATAGATTTTAACACAACAGATCTATCTATTGATTTACTGTGGTATTTTGATACTATAGATCTTACCAAAGCGATGAGTGATCAATGTTAAGCATTCTTTCAACACCATTTAAGTGGATCAGTGCACTTTTTGTGAACTACGGCTACGGGCGCTACTCAATGCCGGTGAGTATTGTAACAGCGTTTTTCATGTACACAATGACACGCACTTTTTTAGACTTTTGTGAGTATTGCTTAGTGATCACCCACATGCCCGCTGATATCATCAAACTTTCCAGGGTATGTTTACTTGTCCTAGTGATTGGATACATTCAGCTTGGCCTATGGATTACTTCTGGCAATACGCATTGGTTCTTTCGTCTTTGTATGCGTTCATTGATCATTAACAATTCAGTTGTCTTGTGCGTATTTCTAATGACATCGTTCGGCGTGTTGCATATCGATACACTGCCAGTCATGACAAACCCCAATGTGCCAGTACGCATTCACTAGCGCGACGGAGAAGAAGAACTTTTTATCGGCTGTTCCTGTGATATGATCTAACGTATCCTAACGCTTGTCAACAATCCCTGACTTTGATCAAAAGTTCTCAATAGTCTAAACACGTAAAGCCATATCATTCGATTGACTCATATAAAACCCAGATGCAATAGTGACGATCGCAGTTGCTGCAATTGTTATTAACAGATAGCTTGGTATGGGTTGCCCCTTTGTTTTCACAGTAGCATCATCCTGGGCGTCAACAGACACTTGATCATGAAAGTTTTCTTCATTAAAGTGCGCTATACCATCAGTTTCAATAGCATTGACTGAACGTGAACAAGTTCGAGCACAGTCATTGGAAGTTGTCGGCATTGCTGTGGGCTCAAAAGTATGAGACGCAGAAGGCTGCTGGGGATTTTGGTGGGGTCGAGTTGGACAAGTATCGACACTAGACAGAGGCTCAGTGCATGGATCAACAGTATGGGTAGCTGAAGGATTGACTTTGCTAGGTGGGCATTCAGTGCCAGATAGATAATTCAATAGCATGATTAAACCAGATGCCAAAGCCATAAATGCCGAAAATATCAGAAATAGACTTAAGGGTACAATCAGTGCAAGACCCGCGAGAATCAAAACTGATGCAGTCACGCCAGTCCATAAAAGCGAGGCATCAGCCTCATCGTTACTGCTGTCAGTTGGATAATCATGCGGTAAACGCTTGTCAAGAGTCGGGACGTTAAGAGAATCGGTGCGAGCAAAATTAAAGTCGTTGTGTGGATTTATTTGGGCCTGTATTGGCCCATTTGTTTCATGATGGGCATACCTGACGGTATCAATCCAATCGCCTCCCATAGAAGTTGAGATGCCGTTTCTATCAACATGATACTCATCGCCTGCGAAAAGGTATTTGACGCGTCTTTTGAATGCTTCATTCTGACGGTAAATAGCATCAAAAATACCACGATGATCGTCCAAACCATCAATGATATTGTAAAGTATTCCCAACGCTTCGGGGTCTTTCTTCAGTGCATTGTATACAGCTTTTTGTCTATCTGATTGAGGTGGACTTGGCCTAGTTGCCAGATATGTTTGCGCATCGAAAAATTTTCCACCTGGTGTTGTATTTGCTCTAGGAATGCAAAAACTGTTTTTATCAAGATCTGATGCATAATCCTCAACGAGCGTATTGATTTTTTCTCTGTCCTTAGTCGATTGAATATCGACGATGGAAAGTAGGTCACCATACTGTTGTAAAGGCTGTGACGCATCATGTATTCGACCCATTCTGATATCGTCAACAATGAGGGCGCAAATAATGCCACAGTTATTATTTTTCTGACCGGAAAACGAATATTTCTGTTGTCGCTGATCAATCGTTGAGACTTTGACCTTGGTGCCAAAGCAAGATGATATTTGTTGCATATTCTCATCATCAACAGGATAAGCATAGCCATTTGTGTCATAGCTTACACAATGCACAGTATTGGCTGATGTTTGGGTGATCTCAATGACATTCCAGTGAAAAATATCCCTTGGCTTCAGGCACCCAACGAATTTCCTCGGGAAACGACCTGGCAACTGATTAAGAATGGGTTTCAATACCATCTCAATCGTACTAAACGGAATACTAACTGATGGAATAACGCATATATTATTTGGCCCGATCAAAGCCTTCGCTCGATAACTGGTGTCAAGTGTACGTAATATGACCTCAATATCATTGTCATCAAGTGCATATCCACCAGCATTACGCTCTTTTATTTTATTTAAATCATTTATTTTCATTATTGTAATGTAATTTTTATCATTTTTGTTACAATATATCAAATTCTACTCGGTGTCAACCATAAAGTGCAATTATAAGGATATTTTTATAGGATTTGACGAAATTTACTCGGTTACTAATCGTTATAAATAGATAATTGTTACATGCCTTGTGCAGAAATAAGTTGAATCACGCCATACTGTTCTCAATATGTTCTCAAAAGTTTGAGCGAGGTGTTGATTGTTCTCTTTTTGATCTCTATACTGTTAATGTAGGAAGTAATTAAGGAGATAAGTATGTTAACACTAGCACAACATAGAGTATTTCGGTTCATCAAAGCATACTGGTCCAACAATCAGTACGCGCCGACAACAGCGGAAATAGCAGAAGGAATTGGGATAAAATCACGTGGCGTTGTGCATCGATATCTAAAGGCACTGGAAAACCATGGGTATATTCGGTTAGCGCCAAATAAAAAGCGTAACATCACATTAATAGCACCCAAACAAGAAGCCGCGAATATATCATTACCATTGCTCGGTCGTATTGCGGCAGGCTCGCCAATTGAAGCTGTTTATGATGACGAGAGTATCAATGTGACCGAAATGTTCCTCTCATCAGATCGATATGCGTTAAGAGTTAAAGGCGACTCGATGATTGATGAAGGGATTCATGATGGTGATATTATTATTTGCGAGCACGCTGAGCAAGCAAGTAATGGACAGATCGTTGTTGCGCTGATTGATCGTAGCGAAGCAACACTAAAAAGACTGAAGAAAAACGATGATGGTACTGTCAGTCTTATTCCAGCAAACCCAGAGCATGAGACACAGATCTACGCCAGTCATCGCGTTACAATTCAAGGTTTATTTATTGGTTTACTGAGGTTTTCAGGATAGCAAAAAAAAAGAGGAGGAGAAACAATGTTTATTGGGTGGCCACGCTGTATTGTATGTATCGATATGAATGCCTTCTTTGCCTCCATTGAACAACTATTACAGCCAAAGCTAAGAAAAAAGCCAATTGCAATAACTAATGGCAGTCATGGGTCATGTGTGATCACAGCATCATATCCAGCGCGAGCATACGGTGTAAAAACAGGGATGCGATTTTCTTTCGCAAGAATACTTTGTCCAGCAATCATTCAAGTCGCTTCACGATCAGCTATTTATGAGGCTTTCTCTAAAAAGCTCATGCAGATTTTACATGATCAATTTAGCCCAGATATTGAAGTATTTTCCGTGGACGAAGCATTTTTAGATATGACTAATGTTTACCATGGATTTACAAGCCCACGCGCATTAGCAAAAGCAATTCGTGATTGTGTGATGAAGGAGTTATCATTGCCATGCTCTATAGGCGTATCAGGAGATAAAACAACAGCTAAATATGCAGCCAAACTTCATAAGCCACGTGGAATATCAATTATCGAGCCAGCGATTAGTCGTCAAATTTTAGCCCCGGTTCCAGTGGAAGCATTATGCGGTATTGGCCCGGGAACAAAAAAATATTTATCAAGATTTGGCGCAACAACCTGCGGATCGGTAGGGCACATACCTGTCTCAGTTTTGTCAAAAAAATTTGGCATCAAAGGACAGCGCCTGTGGTTAATGTGTGCAGGAAAAGATCCAGACATGGTTCGTTCAATCATCAAACCTGCACAAACAATGGGGCATAGTAAAATATTGCCACCTGGGGTCACAACAAGTGGTTTGTTATTGGGTTATCTAGACACAATGGCATTTAAGTTGACCTATCGGATGCTACTGCAGCATTATCACTCAGACCGGTTTATCTGTAAAATTGTCAGCGTAAAGCGCGCTTTTTATTATGAACTAGCTTTAGATCAACCCATATGTGATTACGAACTACTTGCTCAGTGGCTTCATCAAATTGGAAAGCGAATGGTTTTTAACGGCGCGATTAAGAGAGTGCAGATAACTGCACTCGACTTAACCCAATGCATACAACAAGATTTATTTAACACAATACTGCCTGCAAGGAGCCGTCCAATAGAAACTGTGGTAGCAAGCATCAATCAACGCTTTGGGCAGTCAGCAATACTGCCAGCAAGATTAGGTAGCTTATTTAAAAAAGTTCAATCAAGCAACGTCATTTCGCCATCATGGAAAGGCGCTGTGCCGGTGAAACAAAAAAACAGTATATGGGATTAAGTTATATTTATGGTATGATGTCGGCGATTAAGGAGAGATAAAATGAAGATTGAAGTATTGATTATGCAGAAAGATTACCAAGTAGTGCAAACGTACGTCAATCTTGACAATGAAGCAACAGTATCAACATGCCTCAAGCAGCTACAGTTAAGCGGCTGCATAGAAAGTGACCACTCCTACACAGTCAGCCGCTATGGTCAGAGGGTAAAATTAGAGAGTAGAATCATGCCAGAGGACCGTATCGAGTTGACCCTATCATTACCAAGTGATCCAATGGATAGGCGTAGAAAACGAGCTTTAGCTAATAAAAATAGATAGTTATCATCCTATCCACAAAACCTGTGGATAACTTTGGGGATTATCTCGAAATTTCGCTTGCGGAACCTGATGAATTGGATGTTCTCTACGAATTGGTAATTTTTTTACCATTGATTAAATTATTGTTAAAATATACTTTTTTTTATATTTTTGTGTAAAATCGATGTTGGCTGTGAAACATGAAACACGGTAGGTGAACTTGAGAATCGATAACAGATGGGAAGAGTCAGGCAGCGAAATGCGTCCGGGCTATACTGTCGTTGTGGCAAAAGTTATCAAGACAAATCAGTTTGCGATCCACGTATCAATGTTGATGACGTGGGCGTCTGGTTAAACAAGAGATAACACGTCAGACGTGACAGCATGAAACGGTTAAGAGCAGATGGCGCGTGCTATCAGTTTGGTAAAGACAAGTCAGACCTGATAGACGCGTCAAACTCAGTAGGTTTTAACCATATTGAGATACTTATCGATACGATCGGGATGAGAGAAGATTTTACCTTTGAGAACAGTGCCAGCACGCTTCACTGTGTCGAGATTGTGACTATCATTACCAACCTGAATCACGCCAACATGGCCAACAATGTAGTGATAATTGCATATGTATAGATAGATACCAGGCTCGGTAAATTTGACAATCAGTTTCTCATTCATAGCACCTTTAAACGGTTTCGCATTTTTAGGTATCGCATCTGGGCTACCGATGACCTCTTCGGGTGTTTGTACGTTATGACCATAACTAGCGGGTAGGAACTCTACTGAGTCTCCAGCTTTTATCTGTAGATAGGGAGGATTAAATACCATTGCACCTTCAGGGCTATTATTAAGCATCTCAACTTTGTGCGTGGTAGGATTAGGATTGGGCTCGGGTACAGATGGTTCGCTGGTGGTTTTAGTAGGCGTTGCTTTTGGCGCTGCCACTTTTTGCGGTGCGGCCATCTGGCTAGTAGCAGATTGAGGTGCGGTTGTTTTGGCTGACGGTTGTGCTGGGGCAGGAGCAGGGGCTGCTGAGAGGTTAGGTGCTGCATTATTAACGTTAACAACAAACTGCTTCTCCTGATTCGTACGAACCATTTCTTGAAAAATACCTCTTAAGAAGCTGGTATTATAGGCAATGATAACGAGTAGAAAGATAACAAAAGCACGCATAACAAGCTTGATCGTATTCATGGTGCTATGATTATTGGATTTGAATAAATCTCGCATACTGCGATCTCCTCGTTAACAATGATTTAATACTATCCAATTACGATCATAGTGTCAATTTGTGTGGGCATGCTGACGCAGGCCTACATACCGTATATTTGCGCAATGCGATTAGGGATAGTGAACAAATCTTGAGGGTACGGTGTTGTTTTCAAAACATACTGTGATAAAATATAAACATCAGAATTTGAGTCACCGCTCATGAGTACTAATCGACGACAACCACACGGATGGTGCCAAATTTTAACGTCAGTTAAGTCTTCGCTCATGAGTGCTAATCGACAACAGCGATACGAATGGTACCAACTATTGACGTTTTGTATATTGGGGTTTGTCTCTGGTTTGCCATTCGCGCTAGTGACAACAACATTTCAAGCATGGTTAACCACAAGTAATGTGCCCATAGAGACAATTGGTGCATTCGGACTTGTGTCATTACCCTATGCGTTAAAGCCATTGTGGGCTGTTGGTATTGATTGGCTGCGTGCCGCAACGCCAATCGGTAATAGGAGTGTCTATCTATGCGCAGTGGTCTTGCTTTCTATGGCACTGTATGGCATGAGTGCCTATCAAAATCATGCACACAACGGATTAGTCGTTTTAGTAGTCGTAGGATGTTTTGCCTCTGCAACAATAGACATTTGCGTGGACGCCATTCGTATAATAAGTATTGACACATCCATGCAGGGATCTGTGTCAGCCTGGTTTGTGGTTTTCTATCGAGTTGCATTCATCATCTCGGGCGGAATGGCTCTAGTTATTGTCGATCATATTGGCTGGCAAGGTCTATATCACTGGATGTCTTTATTAATGCTAACCTTTGGAATCATGGGTTACCTACTCACACTTGGGCTTAAGATGCCACAGGGAAAAAGCAGACATAAGCAACACGCATTTTTTTCAAGTATACTCACATGGATAAGGCACCACTACGCGCAGATCACCGCAACATTGGGTTTCATATTTGCTTATAAATTTCATGGGTGCTTCCTTGCTAGCTTGTTACAAGTCTATTTGATCAATGAAGCAAAAATGAGTCTATCATTCCTCGGTTATACCTACAAAACCGGTGGCATGCTTGCAACTTTCCTAGGTGGCATCATTGGCGGATCACTTACAAGATACACATCAGTCAAGCGTGGTGTTCAATTAACGATCTTGCTTCAATTAATCGCAACCAGCCTATTCATATGTATTCACGCAACGCAAACACCCAGTGAGCACCCATGGTTAATCAGCATTGCGATGGTTATGGAGTCTTTGAGTTTAGGGACAAGCACAACCATGATAACAATTATGATTACAAAAAATTGTCAAAAGCAGTTAGCAGCAACTCAGTACGCATTTTTCACAGCGGCAATTGCATGGCAGCGCAGCTTAGTGACACCGTTAGCAGCATCTATTCAGACCCAATCTGGTTGGCAAGGCTACTTTATGAGCTCACTAATCTTGATTCCCGTGATCCTGTGGCTTTTGGAAAAAGAAAGACATGCATTTACGCAGGCTTCCTCGGCAACGCATGCAGCGGTCAACTGATTTTATGTGTTTCAAAATCATATCAGTTTAATTAAACACAGTACTTGACAGTGCTTTTAAATATGTTATAATGTCTCAAATATAGGAAAGGATAAGAAATGGCCGATCATTGTTGTGCAACGCATGTCAGAGACGCTAAAAACAGAGATGCACTGTTTTACAGAAATATCATTGTATTGGTCATGGGGCTGCTATTGCAGTTTCATGAGCTCGAGGCATTCCTTTTTCACGGCCAATTAGGTGTCATCTCTTTTGTTTCACTAACTGCGATGTTTATCTACGTACTAATCAAAGACTTTGAACACATCAACATGAAAACACACCTCAGAAGAGTATTCATGTCTTTATTACTTTGGGCAGCGATTCAGCCAATACTGAACATCTCAGCGCTACCCGCATTAATCTGTCTACTAACCGTGGCTACCTCGAAATATACGCTAGAATGGCTATCAAAGCTTGCGGAAAAGAGCACAAACATCAACCTGCTCACCATCAAACAATCCATTCAAAGTACACTTGATAAGATATATACAATGGCGTGGATTCCGTCCATGGAAATGATTGTATTGAGCTCACTATGCATCACCTGGAGCTCCTCAGCGCTCATTGTTTTTCACCCACTGATCCATGGCGAAGTATTATTACACGATACATTTATGCAGTTATCGGTTTACAACCTAGGTCGCTGGTTAAGATCTCACTTCGATTCATCAGCTTTTTTTCACAACCATACGACCAGAGTGACAGTTGAAGTACCCGAAAGAAACGTCAAAGGTTTAGCCTTCAACCATAAGAGAATTGTCGAGAAGCCAATCCATCAGCTGCGCAAAGGGGACATCGTTATCGTTGATAAACTTAGTGAAAGTCAGAGCGGTGTCTATCTCCCTGTCCAGGTTGAGTTAATGCCAGGAACATCGATATATAGAGACTGTCAAGGAGAGCAGAAAGTCACTAAAACAATCAGTGAAAGTGACCATGAAAAAATTCTCCTGGCGGCGCATCATAAGGTTTATCAAGGGAATTTCTTATGCACCGAAGACTATCAGTCGAATCGGTCAAAAGAAAACAAGAATCTACGAAAACAACACACGTTGAAAGACGATCTAGGGACCAGAGTCTTCCTATTTTTAATGTACGCTACAGCATTATCTTCATCATTAACCACAGCATTACATGTGGGATTTGTTCTTGGAATTGAAAAGCTATGTCTAACGCTGATGGTGGCATGTCCTTGTGTCTACATGGTAATTAGACCTGCTACATTGAGCAAAGTATTCAAGCTTGTTCCTCATCTAGGGTTTTTAATGTGTACTGAAAGTTTACCTCTAATCAATAAGCGTAAGACAATCGTTTTTGATCGAACTGGAACCCTATGGCATGAAAATCCGCAAGATAAACAGGGGCCTTATATCATTTCTCCCGACGCTCAACAAATGTTGAAAAACCTCATTCGAGATGGTGTCAATATCAAGATTCTAAGTGGACACAGTACGAATGGATGGGAGGAAAACCTAAGAAAAACCAAAGAGCTGTTAAGAAGTTTTCGGGTGAAAGACGTCGATAATGCAGTGATTTTCTGTAAAGACTTACATGGCGAAAACAGCAAAAAAGGTGAATACATTAAAAATTTAAAGCGCTACAATTACTACGGTCTCAATCCAACTTGGTCGCAGAAGATATGGGGACAGCTATTCAACTTGTGGTCACCACAGTCAGTGATTATGATAGGCGACGACATCAACGATGAGAAAGCAATGAAAGCAGCAGATATATCAGTTGCTGTTGGACATGTCGATATCAACAGTAATGGTTCTGTTGGGAAAAACAACCTAGCATTTAATGATCAAATCGAAACGTATGCACATTTTCTAACAAACAAAGACCATCTACCAAAACTCTACAAATTGATGATGACCCTAGATCGATCATCATTGTGGATACGTATTTTAACCATAATGTCAGCAGTATTTGGAGTTGCTTTGATGTCAATCGTGTCAGGAATCATACAAATCAATATGAGCGTAAATCCAGCATTTCTGTGTATGTTTACAACGAGCTATTGCTTCGCGGTCACATTATTATCTCGTTCATCAGTATTGGACAACATTTTGAAGAAAAGTATCACCAAACAAACAAGTAATGTTGCGGCGTGGCGAGCAATTGCGAATACTCTGTTAGACCTTCCACATAAGCTAAAAAAAAACTTGGATAGTTCGCTAAGAAAAGCTGGGAAAAATTGTTACAAATACATCACTGGGCGCGCTTCAAACAGTGCTGAAAGTGATAGTCTATCCACATCCGATATCGAGTCTCAAACAACTTTTATTAAAAGTGACTATAACAGTCGAGGATTTTCAAAATCAACCGCATCAAACTTAATGAGTGACTCATGGCCGAGTAGCGACTTTGAATCCCTTATCGCTAAAAATACGACCGATACAAGTCATGATAGCACGACCCCTAAAGATAGATCGGTATACCCAAGCAGAAGCAATTCAGCTCTAAACTTCCAGAACGGATGATGGCGCATTAGACCATTCGGTCGGATCAGCTATTGCCGAGGCGAAGTTGAAAAACTAACGCGGGTACTCAAAAATCTTCCCCTGAAGAATAAGTTTAGAAATTGCTGCTGGTATAGCAGCAGCAAGCGCTGAGTGTTTATCAAACCAGCTTCCCAGCAATGTTTTTGGTTTTGAAAACACGATGACAGGCTTTATCGTTAGAGAAAAATGAGTAAAAACATGCTTGAATGACTTTAAATACAGTTTCTCACCACAAATCGTATCATCAAGTGATTCAGTCATGATCGGTGTCCACAATCTCGGCCATATTCCTTGATCATCACGTTGCTGCATAAAAAGTTGATTATTAGAAATATAACAGACACAAAAAGTTTCTCGTTCTGGTTTCTTTTTACTTTTCTTTTTGGCAGGAATGGACGATTGCTTGTGATTTTTGAATGCCAGACAGTGCTGTTGAATTGGACAGATGTCGCAAAGCGGAGTTTTTACGCAGATTTGCGCACCCAAATCCATGATGCCTTGAGTATAAGTCCGACAAGATTTTTGATGCATTTCTCTATTAGCGATATGCCACAGCTGCTTAATTGTTGTAGAAGAGTCGATAGGCGATTCTATACAAAAAGCGCGGGACAAGACGCGCTTAACATTGCCGTCAAGAATGGCAAAAGGTTGATTATGCGCGATACTCATAATGGCGTGTGCAGTCGATTTGCCTATACCTGGAAGCGCCTCAAGTTCAAGGGGTGAGCCCGGCATCATGCCGTCGTACTGGTCCATGATGATCATGCTTGCTTTATGCAAATGTTTGGCTCGACGATAGTAACCAAGACCTGACCAAAATTGAAAGACAGTGTCTTCATCAGATCTTGCTAGTTTATCAACAGATGGGAATTGATGCATGAAAGAATTGTAATAGGGGATGACCGTACTAACTTGCGTTTGTTGCAACATAACTTCAGACACCCATACACGATAAGGAGTGATATCCTGTTGCCACGGAAGGTCATGCCTTCCGTATTTGAGTTGCCAATCAACAATGCGGTCTGAGATTAGTGATGACATAGACAGGGTGTAAATCAAGAACCATAGCACTGAATTGTTGGTAAAGACAAGTTTGGCCAATGCACATCCATGAAAATATTTTTTAGTCAAAGATTAGAATAAGACTAAGGATACCCAAAACGAACACGGCTTTTAGGAATTTAGTGTGAAGGATGATTGATGAGGAAATGATTCGATGTGGTAACGATCGCAGACTTTAATAAAATCTAGATTTGATAAAACATCATGCACGAGTTCAGGGATTAAATACTCGATACTATATCGAGGTGGGGTCTTTTCAAGATCAAGTTTTAAGTCGCGCAGTATGACTAAAGTATTATGTAAAAATATTTTGAACAGCCCCTCGAATTGACATTTTTCATCATCAACAAATATTTTTATGACTCTCAAGGAAAGAAAATATTGAAGTGATTCAAAAATCAAGTCCGGTTTATCTTCACTAATCTTGTCAATGACTTCATCGCTGCTGCATATATCACATAAAAGATCAACGAAAAAAACAGATGCTCGAGATAACAACGGTGAATGAGCCAAAAGGTGATGATTGGACTGAGAAAACAATTGGATCGGTTGAATAATTGCGCTGAGAAGCTCTGATTGTTTATTTAAAATTTGCTTTTTGGAGAGATTATCATCTCCTGATTTCTTATAAAAGACCTCATAGATTGGGAATAACCCACGACTTTGTGTTGAAGAAATTTGGTATAACGAGACATAAACTCTATTATCCGGTCACTATTTTTGTCTTTATCAAAGGCTTTAGTGATAAAATCTCGAACATCTTTATGGGATTTATATAACTCAAAGAAGCCATCATCAATTGTATTATCAGGCTTATAGAAATTTGTCAGTTGGATTATAAATCGAATAAGCTGTTCGGTTTGGTCGCCATTCAATGCAGACAGGCTAACTGTATCAGAGGCACCAACTGTATCAATGACATGGCTCAGGTAAGTCTTTAGTGTTTGAAGACGAGTGACACGAGTAGGACAATGTAATGAAAAAATATCGAGCGGTTTTAGAGATTCTGCGTTATGTCGGGTAAAAAACACGAGAGTGCCTTTGAGTTCAGAGATAGAGTTTCTAAATGATGGTATTATTCTTATCAATGATTATATTGTAACATATTTCATTGTTGGCAGTCAAACAGCTACATGCCAAGAGAGTTAAGGAACATTTCATTCCGAACCATTAAGTCGCATCAATATCGTCACTACACAAGTACGCATCGTAATATGGGACCTGAAAGCCAGCGATACTTGAAATTCAGGGACATTATGTAGACCTGTAGCGATTGATCATATTCATCAACAAGTATTGCTAAAAAGTAGAGGGGGCAAAAAAATAGCTGTCTGATAATGTCAATGAGAAGACGCCGCGTCACAACACAGCAAAAGCATTGCATCGTGGTATGCTTATGCTAAAATCATCAGAACAATTAGGAGCCATTAAATGTACAAATATTTTTTTAGCTGTGTTCTAGCACTCAGTTCAACAGCCCTACACGCGGAATTAGTAAAGAAAAATTACACACTAATCAATCAATCAAAACGAATTGCTTATGTCAGCATTGCATCACCAAAAACTCTAGAAGGTAATCGTATCACAGAATGGCATCGAACTAGTGTTCAAATACGATCCGTACAGAACGGTATGAATAATCGGGAAACCGGTCAGTTTACAACCGATAGCACCCAACCAGGTATCATTGTAATCACGGATACGGGTGGCTCAGTTTATCTAAAAACTGTACTCGAAGCGAAAAGCAGTATTTCTGGCATCACTTGTACTATTTTAGATGATGAGATTTCTAGGGCGCGTAAAACTCCAATCGCAGGTACGAACAAAAGCAAATATGTTAACAAAGCCAACCGTACAGATACGTCATGGTCCAATAAGAAATCTAGACAAGATCAACCAATAGCAAGCGATAATCTTGATTGTAGATTAGAATATACATAATCGTTACACTGCGACATGCCCAATTAAAATTTAGCATCACAATGACAGAAAATCATCACCGCTAAGCCGTCTAAATAAATTTAAAAACAGAAGATCTTAACTTTGAGTATACTTGACCAGTTATTAGAATAGACACAAAAAGTATTGCTAAAGAGCTACCAAAATTTGATGAGCATACACGAGACGAAATAATATCCCGTATTCATGAAAAATTACAACACTACAAGAAAGTGAGTTACAGAAAAGTTCAGTATTATTAAACAGACTAAATTTTGATGTTTAAAAGCGTGGCACGACATTGTCTTTACTCATGTGTCTGTAGATGATAAGGTGGCAACAGTAGATTAATAATGGTAATTATATGAAACTGCGGGACTTTCTAACAAAATACTATCCAGAGATAGACCTTTCCATCATTGCAGAGAATACTGAGTCCATAACAGATGGAGTCGATGTAAGTGATAATATCGATATCAGCGCTGTGATCCGAGATGGCAAGTATGCTGGCAAGAGTATTGCATATTGCTTGGCATTACATGTTTGTGGACGATGGATATTATTGCGTGATAAAGCGCTAAGAATACGTATCACAGAGCAAGTTTTGAATGCAGTAGATATAGAAAAGCAATCAGTTCTATTTTGGCTGGCAGGACATGAGCAAGGTCGTAGTGTGTTAACTGCAGATGATGGTCGATTATTAGGGATGATAAGCCAAAAGACACTGAATGCCTTGATAGTATCAGGAGAGGATGAAGGCTCATCTTCATTATTTTGGCTAGCAGCTAATAAGGACGGACGGGCTTTGTTACTTAAACATTCAAGTCTACGTGGAAAGATAGGCGAACAAGGCTTGAATCACGTCATAGCTTCAGTTAAAAAAATAGGAGAGTCCGCATTATTTTGGTTAGCAAAAGATGAACAGGGTCGAGGTGTGTTAACAGCTGATGATGGTCGATTAATAGAGATGATAAGCGAAGATGCACTGAATGCCGTCATAGCCACAGGGCCAAATGCATGCAAATCCGCCATTTATTTGCTAGCGTGTACTTATGACGGACGAGAGCTATTATTCCATCATCCGAGTTTGAGAGAGAAGATTACGCCGCAAGGCTTGAATCACGTCATCGCTTCAGGTGGGTCTGCAGGCGAATCCGCTTTATTTTGGCTAGCAGGACATGAGCAAGGTCGTAGTGTGTTAACAGCTGATGATGGTCGATTAATAAAGATGATAAGCGAAGATGCACTGAATGCCGTCATAGCCACAGGGCCAAATGCAGGCACATCCGCATTATTTTGGCTAGCGATTAATCGTGACGGACGAGAACTATTGTACCATGATGAACTGAGTTTGAGATGGAAGATTACGCCACAAGGCATGAATCATGTCATAACTTCAGGTGAGCGTGCAGGCACATCCGCATTATTTTGGCTAGCGAGATATTCTGACGGACGAGATCTATTGTACTATGAATCGAGTTTGATAGATATGATTACGCCACAAGGCATGAATCATGTCATAACTTCAGGTGAGCATGCAGGCGAATCCGCCTTGTTTTGGTTGACAGGTACAGCATATCCACGTGCCGCAAGAGGAGTCGGAAGATTATGGCTGGCGATAAAAATGAAGAATGTGACTGTGTTAACTAGACATGATGAATTAATAGAGATGATAAGCGAAGATGCACTGAATGCCGTGATAGCTTCAGGTGAGTATGCAGGCGAATCCGCCTTGTCTAGGCTAGCAAGTGATGAGTACGGACGAGCTTTGTTACTTAAACATTCAAGTCTACGTGGAAAGATAGGCGAACAAGGCTTGAATCACGTCATCGCTTCAGGTGAGTCTGCAGGCGAATCCGCTTTATTTCGGCTAGCGCGGGTTAAGCAGGGTCGAAGTGTGTTAACAGCTGATGGTGGTCGATTAATAGAGATGATAAGCGAAGAAGCACTGAATGCTGTGATAGCTTCAGGTGAGTCTGCAGGCGAATCCGCTTTATTTTGGCTAGCGTGTACTAATGTCGGACGAGAGCTATTGTTCCATCATCCGAGTTTGAGAGAGAAGATTACGCCACAAGGCTTGAATCACGTCATCGCTTCAGGTGAGTCTACAGGCGAATCCGCTTTATTTTGGCTAGCGCGGGCTAAGCAGGGTCGAAGTGTGTTAACAGCTGATGGTGGTCGATTAATAGAGATGATAAGCGTAGATGCACTGAATGCCGTCATAACCACAAGGACAAATGCAGGCGAATCCGCTTTAT
>DCKN01000074.1:6115-6286 GCA_002320385.1 Proteobacteria bacterium UBA1673 | reverse complement strand
GCCTCAAACAAGAGAGCACATTCTGCTTGCTAAGCAGGTTGAAGTGCCAAAGATTCTAGTATATCTCAACAAAGCAGACCAGGTCGATGATCCTGAGTTAATCGAAATTGTTGACATGGACATTAGAGAGCTACTTAACCAGTACGGTTTCCCAGGTGATGATACGCCAAT
>DCKN01000074.1:5622-5801 GCA_002320385.1 Proteobacteria bacterium UBA1673 | reverse complement strand
TTTCCCAGGTGATGATACGCCAATTATCGTAGGGTCTGCGCTACAGGCGATGGAAGGAAAAGATACAGATTATGGTCTAAAGTCTATCCAGAAGCTGAAAGACACTATGGACGAGTGGTTCACAGTCCCAGAGCGTCCAATCGACAAAGATTTCATGATGCCAGTTGAAGATGTATTCT
>DCKN01000074.1:4709-5314 GCA_002320385.1 Proteobacteria bacterium UBA1673 | reverse complement strand
GCCAGTTGAAGATGTATTCTCAATCTCAGGTCGAGGAACTGTTGTGACAGGTAAGATCGAGCGTGGACAAATCAACGTTGGTGACAGTGTTGAGATCGTAGGGATCAGAGAAACACAGACGACAACATGTACAGGTGTAGAAATGTTCAGACGCCTAATGGATTCAGGAAAAGCAGGCGACAACGTTGGTCTACTTCTCAGAGGATTAAAGCGAGACGACGTAGAACGTGGCCAGGTTATTGCTAAGCCAGGCTCTGTAAAGCCGCACACTAAGTTTGTATCAGAAGTGATTGTGCTATCCAAGGAAGAAGGCGGGCGCCATACCCCATTTTTCAACGGTTACAGACCTCAATTCTACTTCCGTACGACAGACGTTACAGGTGCCGTTGAGTTAGCGGAAGGTGTAGAAATGGTCATGCCTGGTGATACAGCGACATTCACCGTCGAACTTATTGCGCCAATCGCAATGGAAAAAGGTGTTCGATTCGCTATTCGTGAAGGTGGACGAACAGTAGGTGCTGGTGTTGTAACAGAAATTATTGAGTAATACCAATAACGAAGAAGGTCAGTAGCTCAACTGGTAGAGCAGCGGTCTCCAAAACCGC
>DCKN01000074.1:0-4406 GCA_002320385.1 Proteobacteria bacterium UBA1673 | reverse complement strand
GCGGTCTCCAAAACCGCAGGTTGTGGGTTCAAGTCCCTCCTGGCCTGATCAAAAGGAGTAATAAAGTGGGTGCTAGCATGATAGAAAAAACTCAAATATCAAAATCAAGATGGCTTGATCTTGTTTTATGGGTCGTCATCGCTGGCCTAACGCTGTTAGGTAGCGTGCTACTTTATTATTACCGAGAGCAAATCAGTGTCTTTAGGTTACTGTTCACTTTTATCGGAACGGCAGGTGTCGTTGCTATTGCCTCTCAGACCACACAAGGCAAAGAGGTTCGTGTCTATGCGAACTCTGCTTGGGTTGAGATGCTAAAAGTGGTGTGGCCAAAAGCGGATGAAGCAAAACATATTTCAATTGTTGTGGTCTGCGCAGTGTGCATTATCACAACAATCATGTGGATGGTTGACTCACTGCTAACAGTGATGGTGAGAGGACTCTTAGGGTAAAGACGATGAACGAAGAAAACAAGCATACAACAGAAGCAGAAGATCACGATTCACCTGATCATGGCAACGAGCCAAATGAGATGGAGTTAAATGAGTCACATCGATGGTTTGTTGTGAGAATTGCCACGGGTAAAGAAAACAAGTTCAAAGACCTACTCGAGGAAAGAATCAAGACTGAAAACAAAGCAGAGTTTTTCTCGAGCATTATGGTGCCCACTGAGGAAGTAATCGAGCTTAGGGCTGGTCAAAAGCGCAAGGTTAAAAGGAAATATTTCCCCGGTTATGTATTGATCTGCATGGACATGACTGATGAGACATGGCACATGGTCAGATCAGTTCCAGGGTCCTATGGGTTCATAGGCGGTAAAAGTAATCAGCCCCAACCCATATCAAACGCAGAAGCCGAAAAAATTCTGAATCGTACTGCTGCAAAAGCTGAAAAAGTAACTCAGACGCAAGTATTCAATCCTGGAGAGCTCATTAGGGTAACCGATGGCGCCTTTGCGGACTTTAATGGGGTTGTTGAAGAAGTTAACACTGAAAAAAGCCGACTTGTGGTATCGGTACTCATATTTGGAAGATCTACGCCAGTTGAACTTGAATTTAGTCAAGTTGAAAAAGGTAGCTAAAGTAAATTAGGAATAAGGTTATGGCATCGAAAAAACTAAAATCATATATCAAATTGCAAGTTAAGGCGCAAATGGCAAACCCTAGCCCACCGATCGGGCCTGCGTTGGGACAACATGGTGTTAATATCATGGAATTCTGTAAGGCGTTTAATGATCGAACGAGCAAACTTGAGAAAGGACTGGTGTTACCTGTCATCATCTCTGTTTACGCTGATAGAAGCTTCGACTTTATCATTAAGACACCGCCAACCGCTGTTTTGATTAAGAAATCGCTTGGTATTGAGACTGCAAGTGGCGAGCCCAACAAAAACAAAGTCGGTAAACTAACTACGCAGCAGCTCAAAGAGATCGCTGAAACTAAAATGCCAGATTTAAACTGTGAAACACTTGAAGCTGCAATGGCATGTGTTTCTGGCACAGCCAGAAGCATGGGCGTCGAAGTTGAAGCGTCATAAGAAGAGAGGTGTAGATAATGAACACAAAATCATCAGAGCCAACGAATGTCATGCCAACAGATATCATGTCGTTAAGTAGCGCAATTAAACTTTTGAAAGAGAAAGCTGCCGCCAAGTTTGTTGAGAAGGTTGATATCAGCTTACAAACTGGTATCGATGCTCGGAAAATGATGGTAAGGGGTATGGCTAACCTTCCTCACGGTACTGGTAAATCTGTCAAAGTGGCAGTCTTTGCAAACGGCGATAAAGCTAAAGAAGCCAAAGATGCTGGCGCACACACTGTGGGATTTGAGGACCTTTTTGAGGAATTAAAAGGAGATAACTGGCATTACGATGTGATTATCGCATCGCCTGAGGCTATGCCGATGGTTGGAAAGCTCGGGAAAAAGCTAGGCCCTAAGGGGCTCATGCCAAATCCAAAGCTAGGGACAGTCACCCCAGACGTGGCCAAGGCTGTCAACGATGCATTAGCAGGACAAGTCCAGTTTAAGCTCGAAAAAGCAGGAATCATACATTGCAGTATTGGTACGGTTAAATTTCCTGATGCGCATCTTGAAGAAAATCTTGTTGCACTCATCGGAGAAATAAAAAAAATGCGGCCTGCAAGTGCAAAAGGGCAATACCTCAAGAAGCTTTATTTAAGCACTACAATGAGCAAAGGTGCTTGTCAGGTAGACTTATCTAAATTAGTGAACTAAAGGAGTAAGTATAATGAAAGCAGTAATCAAAGCCAAAGAGCAAGCAGTTGCTGAACTCAATGAGGTTGCTAAGAAATCACATGCCATGGTAGCTGTACATTACAGAGGCATGAATGTTTCGTCTATGACAGCATTAAGATCTGCGGCTAGGAAACATAATGTTTATATCAAAGTAATTAAAAACACTTTAGCGCGCAGAGCGTTGTCCGATAGTCAGTACGTGGGCGTGGTTGACAAGATCGTCGGTCCGATAGTACTAGCCTTCTCAATGGAGGATCCAGGATCAGCTGCCAAGTTGATGAAGGATTTCGTCAAAGACTACGAGGCGCTCAAAGTCCAAGTTATTGGCGTAGAAAGTGGGGTTTACCCTGCTAGTGCACTCAGCAAGATTGCTGATATGCCAAACAAAGAACAGGCAATTGCCATATTATTGGGTGCAATGCAGTCACCAATTCGTAATTTGGCCTGTACATTGCAAGAAACTTATGCTACACTTGTGCGCGTTGTCGATCAGGTAGCAAAGCAACGAGAATCACAACAGTAAACGGGAGAAACAGGTGAATAAAGAAGCACAAACAAACGTAGATACAATAGCGAGTTCAATCAGTAAATTGACAGTTGTTGAAGTACTAGACTTAGTAAAAAGGTTAGAAGAAGAGTACGGAGTGTCTGCTCAGGCGGCAGCTGTCGTAGCAGCTCCTGCAGCCGCGTCCGGAGATTCCGCAGCAGCTGTGGAAGAAAAAACCGAGTTTGATCTACACATCAAATCATTCAAAGACAAGATTCCAGCCATCAAAGTCGTCAGAGCAATCACAGGCTTGGGTTTGAAAGAAGCTAAAGAGTTAGTCGAAAAAGCGCCTGCTGAGCTCAAAACTGGCCTCAGTAAAGAAGATTGCGAGAACTTCAAAAAACAACTAGAAGAAGCTGGTTGTGAAGTTGAAGTTAAGTAATTGTTCTAAAATCTTAACAATCTGAATCACACGCGCCAGAACGGATGTTCTGGCGCGTGTGAACGAGCTTATTTGTAACCACAGGTGCAGCGATGTCAAACAATTCCAAATCCACAGAAATCACTCAAAATAACAAACAAGACAAGCAAAATAAACTTGTCGATTATATAAATCCAATAACAAGCATAGAAAAAAATCGTCCACGAGTAAATCTTAACGGTGAGGACTTAGCTGTAAACCCAGCCGGGCTCATCGAGATGCAGTTATCTTCATACGCAGAGTTTTTACAGCGTGAGCAAACCATGAGTGAACGAAAGCTTTCTGGGCTCCACGCTGCATTTCATTCAGTGTTCCCAATCACAAGTGGTAGTGAACACATCTCACTCGAATATCTTGGTTACGAAATCGGCGAAACAACCTACGATGTCAACAGTTGTTTGCTAAGAGGCAAAACATACTCAGCGCCACTGCAAGTCAAGCTAAGACTGGTCGTCTACGACAAAGAACAGCTGCCTGACAACAAGGTCGTCAAAAATATCAAAGAGCAAACGGTTTACATGGGTGAACTACCACTGATGACATCAACTGGTAGCTTCATTATCAATGGGTCTGAGCGTGTTGTTGTTTCTCAGCTGCATCGATCACCAGGTGTCTTTTTCGAGCACGACAAAGGTAAAACGCATTCCTCAAAAAAGCTATTATACTCTGGTAGAATCATACCTTACCGTGGTGCTTGGTTCGATATCGAGTTTGACGTGAAGAATTTGTTATTTGTTCGTATCGATAGGCGGCGAAAACTCCCTGTGACCGTTATTTTGAAAGCATTCGGATTGACTAAGTCCGAAATCATTGATCTTTTCTATGATACCGATACCATTGACCTAGAGTATGATGATGCATGTCGTAATCAGTTTGAGAATCACGAAATGTCTGGGAAAGCGCTTGTCAAGAAAGTAGACGAAGTGCTCAGTGACGCATGTTCTGTAATCATGCACGTTCATCCAGATCGTATGAAAGGACAGTTAGCGCCTGTCGACATCAAAACAAGTGATGATACACTGATCGTCGCAAAAGGCAGACGTCTTTCAAAAAGACACATCAAGTTGATGAAAGATAACGATGTATCAACGCTTACTGCGACCTACCAAAGTTTACTCGGCAAAGTACTTGCCGAACCAGCTTTTGATAAAGAAACAGGAGAAGAGCTCCACGAAGTCAATACAAC
>DCKN01000072.1 GCA_002320385.1 Proteobacteria bacterium UBA1673 | reverse complement strand
AGCGAACAAGTTACCGAACTCTCAACAATTCGGCCTCCTAAAAAGAAGCCTCTTTTTTATTCCCTGCGATATCCTTTACGCGCTCGTGGGCATTAGTATTGTAACGACCATAGAATTCAGCCATCCACTCAAAGATACTTTATCTGATTATTATATTTGCGGCTTTATTGGATCAATCATTTGTGTCGTTACCAGCTCTTTGCAAACCAATATGTGGTGCTTGTACAGCACTGCTGGAAATCCACGAAATAAAGAGAAAACTATTGAACTAGAATCGTTACTAAAAAAAGCAATTATTTATGGCGGTTTCTGGTTTATCTTATCAGCGATAGCAATAACCACATTCTATCCATTCATCAAGGATCTCTACGCAATAAAAAACCCTTATATGCTTGCAGGACTTGGCCTGCAAATGACTTACTATTATTTATCGATGATATGGGAACAACCCGAAAATATCCTCACCTATCATGAAAAAACCACAGCGGTTTATATCGGCAACATTACACAAACCATCATTCAGGTGGTGTTGTGTTATAATCTCGTTCACACAATGGGCTTTATCGGCGCCTTAATTGCCTCTATAGTAGGCTCATTTAGTTGCGCTCTGATTTGCCTTATTGCACTCAAGAGAAGCAAGTTAGCCATTAAACCCTTCGGCTACTGTTAACAGCCTAAATGCACTAGTGTATTAAAATCATGTGGAATTCTCATAGTAAGCTCTGGCAATAGCTCGATCAATACGACCAGCACCGCTAATCGCAAAACGCATTTTACCAATAGTTTCAACCATAAAAAATATTCTTGATTTGTATCAGAAAAGCAAAGCGAAAATGGCTAGAAATGTTAAGTCATCAAGAAAAACAAAGCGCAATTCACATCATGAAACACAAAATACGCTGATTACAAACTTGAGCAGCGAAAAAAAATGATTACCTACGGAGGCACATGGTTTATCTTTTCACTCATAGCTATAAACATATTTTTTGCGTATATCAGGGACCTATACAAAATAAAGAACCCCAATATGCTCATGGGACTTAGTCTGCATATGACTTATTACTATTTATCAAACATATGGCCACAGTCTGAAATGATTCTTACCTACCATGAGAGAACATTCTCCGTTTATGTGGGCAACATCATTCAGATAATCATGCAAGTCGTCTTATGCTACTTACTTGTTGACATGATGGGCTTCATCGGCGCATTAGTTGCAGCCTTAGCAGGCTCCTTCACTTGTGCGTTGATTTGCCTAATTGCACTCAAAAAAACAAGATAGCCATAAAACCTTTCGGTACTGTTAACTGCCTATAAAGCGATCACAAGAAGCCAAATTCACCACACATGAACATTAAGCATACATACTGACAGTTATTATCGGCAAACAAGACGCTTGATTTTTCACATCTTGACACCAATGTGCAAATCGACGATTTTAAGTAATGGTAATACAGCTATCCGAGCAAAGCACGATGACAAAAACTAAGTATCAAGCATAATACCAAGCGAATGGTCATACGCATCTTCCACACAGGGATTGCTCAACATATTCAATCAGCATGAACTGTGACTTCTTCATAAAGTCTACTAGCGTGAGAACAAATATTCTCAACTGTAAATCCACACATATGATAGTTATCAATACCTTTACCAGAGCCTGCAAATTGGTCTATGCCCATTACACCACCAACTCCACCAAAATTTGACAAAAACTGATACCAGCATTGTGAAGACCCTGCTTCGATAATTAATCGAAAACCCTGCCCAGGTAGAACCAAGCTCTGTTCTTCCAAAGTTTGACGTTTAAATCGCTCGACACACAACATCGAGACGACCCCGACACGAATACCACGCTGCAATAACTGCTCATGCGCCTGAATTGCTAATGAAACTTCAGCACCTGTCGCAATTAAAACACCATCAATCTTATCACCAAAAGCATCGTATCGAAACGCGGCAACAGAGGGCTGATGAGCCCCTCTGTATTGAGATAAAGATCTAAGCTTTTGTCTCGAGAGCACAAGACAAGACGGCCCATCACGCCGCTGTAATATCTGCCCCCACGACAGCATGGTCTCATTTGTATCCGCTGGGCGCCATACTTCTAATTCTGGAATGGCACGCAAGTGAGAAAGATGCTCAATAGGCTGATGCGTGGGGCCATCTTCTCCTACCATCACCGAATCATGACTAAAAATAAATATGACTGGCAGCTTCATCAAGGCAGCCATACGTACTGCATTGATGCCATAATCAGAAAAAACTAAAAACGTACTTACAAATGGCCGTAATTGAAAGCAAGTCGCCAGACCGTTTGCAATTGCAAACATAGCAAACTCACGAACCCCAAAATGTATGAAACGACCAGGCAAACCATCCAATCCCCAAGCATTTAGAGAAGATAAAAGCACGCCAGTAGACTCAGATAAATCAGCTGACCCGCCGATTAGTTCAGGAAATTTTGCCACTGCTGCTTGCAAAATCTTCTGGGAACTATGGCGACTTGCCAGATCCTGATCACTAAAATCCGGATTTTCAGAGTGGAAGTCACCCAAAAAGTGCACCCATCTTTTAGATATGTCGTCGCAATCATCTCGTTGAATTAGGCATTTTTGTAAATGGTCCGGCAAAGACTCACACTGCTCATACCAAGCAGCATATAAATTGGCTTCATAAGAGTCTTGCCACGCATCATAAACAGCGTCAGGCACAAAAAAATCATCATAGGGCCACCCAAGCGATTGCTTTAATTGCAAAAAACGCTCTCGCCCTAGCGGCTTACCGTGTACTTCACTCTGACCTGACAGATCTGTACCATGCCCAATGGTGGTCTTAAAACAAATTAGACTGGGTTGATCATCAATTGATTTCGCAAGATTAATCGCTCGATTAATTGCACTTGGGCAATGACCGTCAACTTGCTCTATGACTTGCCAACCATATGACTTAAATCGATCAACCACGGAATATTCGGACCATTGATCGATATGACCGTCAATAGAAATCCCATTATCATCCCAACAAACAATCAGCTTACCAAGACCAAAACGCCCTGCCAACGACGCAGATTCATGAGAGAGCCCCTCCATTAAGCAGCCATCACCAACAGCCACGTAGGTAAAAAAATCAATAACCGATGAATCATGTTCGTGCTGATTAACCTGATGTCGCATATGAAACTCAGCCATCGCAATACCAACTGCATTCGCTAGACCTTGGCCCAACGGTCCTGTTGATACATCGATGCCCAAACAACAGTCTCTCTCAGGATGACCAGGTGTCTTACTTCCCAGTTGGCGAAACATTCGCAAATCATCAAGACTCAAGTTAAAGCCGCAACAATGTAAGATGGCATAATAAAGTGCCGAAGCATGGCCATTAGAGAGAACAAAGCGATCTCGGTTCTGCCAATTTGGCTGTGTCAAGTCATAACGCATATGCTCTCGCCACAATACCGTAAGCACATCAGCGAAACCGAGGGCTACACCTGGATGACCAGATTGTGCCTGTTCTATTGCAGCGATCGATAAGACTCGAACCGCATTCGCACAAGCGTAATGGGATTCATTATTTTGCATCGTATTCATTCCCCAAGACATGACCATGTTACCAACTGCGCACGAAAAACTCAAGTCAATCCCAAATCATGTAAATGATGCCAGCACAATCAACCACGTTATGAAATCACTGAATCTGATTTGAACAGCGCTACCAACAACCAACTAAACTTGAACAAAATCAAGAAATAAGGTATGGTTACTAAGTAAAACCAAGATAAAAGAAAACAAATCATGAAAAGTACGATACCGAACGCAGCAAAGGCAAACCACACCCAAATCGAGGAAATTAATTTTGCATGCTTCGAACGACTAGAAAAACAAGGGATACCCACAGTAGAATCGGAAGTCATTGTCAGCACATTGCCAGGAGGCGGCTTGGGACTTAGAGCAGCAGTAACGAAAAAAATTGATCCAAATGGTGTCTACGCAGTTGGGCAATACACTGGATTTCACTACCCTAGCATCAACCACGCAACGCATCATCATGTTCCCGTGTTAACCCCATTCCAAGATAAAAGAAAGTTTAATGATATCGTCGATGATAAAATAGTAAAGGCAGGAGACATCGGTTTAGGATTAGCAAGCCTCTGCAATCACAGCTGCCTAGCCAATGCATGGACCAGAAGCATTATACATGACGATCAAACAATCATCATTCTACTAACCTATGGTTGGGTTATTCAAGAAAAGCAGGAATTGTGTATCAACTATGGGGATGAATACTTTCATACAGGTGCCCTTTCGGTCAGCATGATTAATCAGGGCTGTTTTTTTTCACCACAAGATCGTCTCAATCTTAAACGCTATCTCAATCATATCGATCGCTATCGAATCTTATCCATGGCAGATCAAGACATCGTCGTCGATATTAATGTTGAACGATTAACCGCATCCAGTGAGCAAGATTTTATTGGTCAAAAAATCTTATTAGATCTCTGCGCTATCATATCATTTTCACCGCTGATTAATAGCTTGATCAATCATCCAGATTCCGAATTCACTGCAGAAGAAAAAGCAATCAGCCAACAATTCTTCAAAAAAATAACTAAAACTCCGGTAACCGTTGGAAATGAAGCTATCGATTTCTATCAATCAGTCACCTTTGAGTACGATTTAACAAAAAAACTTCTATCTTTAGAAGGCATGGACACATTTCTTCTGTCAGGTCAGTGGAATACAATAGTCAGTCACCCCATGATCCAAGCCAATATGCCACTACCATTTGAACAATTAAATATTGATTTTTCCAGCTCAGAACATAGAGAAATCATGAACAAAGCGATAGACATCATTGGGTTTATCGGCCGCGTCTATGCTTTTGAAATGACTTTAAACAATAACTTAACCACAGAAGTAACACTATCCCAAGGATTAAAAACAGTCATCTCATTTTGGACCAACATGGAACATGCAATCAGCCAAGCAATCAATGGCCGCGATTACTCAGGTTTTTATACAAAAACTATGATTGATCTTATCTGCGATATTAGTGCAATTCATGGCTTAGACAAGATTATCGAGGCGCACGCCCCACAGGAGAGAGGGTACGATGACCAAACAAATAATGCTTTCGAACTTATCAAAATAATCATGGCTGAAATATCTGAAATCATGGGAAAATGTAGAGCCCTGGTTCAGACAATCTCTCCATCCGAGCTGCCTCTTGAAAAAACCACATTACCACCCGAAACCAACCCCATGGCTAAGTTCTATCAATTTCTGAAAAAGGCGTTCAAAATATTGCCTGACGGCAATATAGACACAGGAAAAGTCATACGATTACGGTCGATATATACCCCTCAGTGGATAAAAAAGGGACCCGTGCGAGAAGTCAGCATGGAAGCTCATCATGCTTATTTAGAAAAGTTCAAATCAAATGATCGTACTTTTGGATATAAGTCAATCTCAAATGAGCATGAGAAAGCAGCACGAGCAGATACAAGCCTACATTTTTTTAGTCAGCCCGATACAATGACCACCACAAGAAAGACGACACACAAACCTTAAGCAGCCTGCAAATAAAATATGAACGCCTTCAAGGAAGCTGACCTGCCGATCAAATTAACAGACGATCCAACATTCGATTAGTAAAGTAACTTGGACTGTGTCAAGTCGAAAATGAGCCATCAGTTAACCTAACTTAAGCACACAAACTACTCATTTCCCAGTCTAATTAAAAAACCGGCCATTCACTGAGAAAACGTATGTCAATGAGGAAAAACCTGGGCCCATATCACTTAGGACATATCCCCCCAGTTATCCCCTACCTTATGGTTGACAATTAAGGGCACATCCAGCTGGAGCACGGACGTCATGGCTTGATTGATTCTGGGAATCAGTGAATCCACCAAACCAGATTCAACCTCAAAAAGCAGTTCGTCATGCACCTGTATGATTAGATGAGCCCGACCCGGGTACTTTGCCAGAATTGCGTCAACCTCAAGCATAGCCAGTTTAATCAATTCTGCTGCTGTGCCCTGCATAGGCGCATTAATCGCTGCACGCTCAGCAGCCTTGCGAATATTGGCTTTATTGTGTTTGATATCCGGTAGGAAAATTTTTCGACCAAGCGCTGTTTCCACATAACCATCGCGCGATGCTTGCTCTCGAATACGCGCCATATAATCTTTAACGCCTGGATATCTCTGAAAATAACGATCAATATAAGCCTGAGCCATAGCACGATCAACACCAAGCTGCTTCGATAATCCAAACGCGCTCATCCCATAAATCAAACCAAAATTAATAACCTTCGCTACACGACGCTCCGCATCACCAACCTCATCAGGAGACATTGAAAACAACTCACCCGCAGTCGCGTTATGAATATCTTGCCCAGTCAAAAAAGCTTCGGTAAGCACTGGATCTTTAGAGATATGCGCCATAATACGCAACTCTATTTGTGAATAATCAAAGGCAACCAGCTTAAAGCCATCGGGTGAAATAAATGCACATCGCACTGCACGACCATCCTCCGTACGTACAGGAATATTCTGTAAGTTTGGGTTCTGGCACGATAATCTTCCAGTAGCAGTTACTGTTTGTTGAAATGAACAATGAACCCGGTCATTAATAGCAAGATCCGGCAACGCGTCAATATAAGTAGACTTCAGTTTTGCAATACTACGAATCGCAAGTATCGTCTTTGGTAAAGGAAAACGCTCAGCTAAGAATGTTAGGGCTGCCTCAGAAGTTGATGGATCCCCTTTTGGTGTTTTCTCAACAATCGGCAAGCCAAGTTGATCAAATAAAATTGATTGTAATTGCTTCACTGAAGCAGGGTTAAATTCTTGACCAGCTAATTCATGGGCCTCTGTAGTTAAGCGTGATAGTTCGGTTGTCATACGCGCTGACTGTTGCGCGAGTAAAGAAACATCCAATAAAGCACCTCGTATTTCCATCGCTGCCAAAATCGCAATCAACGGCCCATCGAGCTCTCGATATAAACGCTCTGCATCCTCGTTTTCTTGCCAAACATTTTGTGAAATATGTGACCAAATAGCCTCAATCATGCCAGCCTCAGCCACCAATTGAGTTGCAATCACATTGACAGGCATCTGAGAAAAAGATAAACGCTTAGCGCCCTTACCTAAAACGACGTCTCGCTCAGGCATCTCCTCTTGAAGAAGGTTGGCAACAAGTCCAGGCATACTTAGTTGCGATGGACCTTGAACACCGTATGCCATCACAACAATATCATCTACCTGAGAAGGAATACTGAGATTCTCAGCCAATAAACACCTGAAAAACGGCTTTGCATCATGCATCACTAATCGATGCGTCTTCGCAACTTGATACAGACTCTGCAACACAGTGGTAATAACAATTA